>DAOURL010000081.1 GCA_030625165.1 Methanosarcinales archaeon
TCGGCGTTTACGAAACGACGGGTGGAGGGGGCAACCGACAAGATACGCCCGGAAGCGGCTGAAAAGAAGTCGGTTCACCTCACGATCGAGGTTTCCGGGGTGGAGTTCCATCGGTTCTCGAACCGGCTCCGTGTACGCGGCGTCATCAGGGGCGGGGCAGATACCGGTGAATATCACACCATCAACGTCGAGATCGGCTCGATGGTCGGCATCACAAAGCACTGGAAGCCGGATCAGCTCGAACGGATTGAGGAGGCGAAAGCCCTCTCGGATCGCCCACGTGTGACGATCATCACCGTCGAGTCAGGAGAAGCAGAGATCGGGCGTGTCCGTCAGTTCGGCGTGGATCTGGTATCGCAGATCACCAAGCCGTCCGGGAAACAAGGCGGCGATTTTACGCACGAGTTCTTTGCGTCGGCAGCAGATGCGCTCAACAAATCTGTTGCAGGCGGCGGAGACCACTCAATCATCATCGCAGGACCCGGATTCATAAAGGAAGATTTTATGGAGTATCTGCGCTCCTCAAATCCGGATATCGCGGCACGTGCGGTACTCGAGGATACCGTGTCGACGGGAATGCCCGGGTTTATCGAGGTCCTGCGGCGGGGCGCGGTTGACAGGATCGTGCAGGAATCAAGGATAGGGCGGGAGACTGAGATGATGGATTCATTGATGCGGGAGATCGCAACCTACGGCAAGTGCGCTTACGGAACTGCCGAGGTTATGGCTGCGCTTGAACTCGGTGCGATCGAGACGCTGCTGATCGTTGATGAGACGCTGCGGAACTTCCGGGAGGCAGGAGCCGGGGCAGTGCAAGGAGCAGTGACCAGGGCAGGGTCAGGAGATGGGATGGGCGCCAGGACTGGGGGCGGAACTGGGGAAGGTGGCAGGGATGAGTCGGGAGCGAAATCCGGCATCGATGCCGACGATCTCCTGCGGCGGGTCGAGCAGATGCAGGGGCGGGTTGTCGTCTTGAGTTCAGAGTTTGAGCCGGGAAATCGGCTCGATGCGCTTGGCGGGATGGCTGCACTCCTCCGGTTCAAGATCGAGTAAGGTACAGGGAGTTTTATCAAGCGCGCGATCCCGCCGCCAGCACCGCCGAAGCGCGTACACATACACCACATAAGCGATCCCAAGACCTTCGCCGCTTTCTCTGTGAGTGACATCAGGTCATCACGCCGCAGTGTTCTCGAGATCGAAATTTTTATTACACCGCAGCATGAACCATTCACAATGAAAACATTGAGCTACCGAATCCTACTTCAAAGAGAGCCGGAAGGGGGCTATACAGTAACAGTCCCTTCGCTTCCCGGTTGTGTCACCTACGGGGACACGATAGATGAGTCAATAGAGATGGCACGGGAGGCAATCGAACTTTATATTGAGAGTCTTGTTGAGCGTGGCGAGGAGATACCCACATCCGAAGGAATGTTGGAGTACGTCCTGAATATAGAAGCTCAGGCGCAATATGCCTAAACTTCCCACCATTGCCCCAAAGAAGATCATCAAGATTTTGGAGAGCCAAGGATTTGTGCTGGATCGAATTAGGGGAAGTCACCACATATACTACCACCCTGAAACGAAAAAGAGAGTGATAGTTCCGCTTCATAAGAAAGATCTGCCAAAGGGGACGCTATTAGAAATTTTAAGGCAAGCAGGGATTGGCAGGGACGAGTTAAGAGATTTGAAATAGACCTGAGCGGATCAGCTGTATGAAAAACGTTGGGTGGAATAGAAAAATAACCCCTGCCACCTAATAGTACTCCCGTATCGACTCCACTCCAATTCCATCCTTCCCGGCAGCAACCGCGACCGCGTCCCCCGCCGCGACCGCGAGCCTCGAATCGTTGTGATGTACGGCACACCAAAATCGACAGCATCACGCCTGATCTCGTAGCCGTCCCTTCGTCCACCTCACCCCTCATGATACTCCCGCACCGCCGCGACCCCAACACCGCCCTCCGCCCGAGCAGCAACCGTGATCGCATCCCCCGCCGCAACCGCAGCCTGAATCGTTGTGATGTACGGAACACTAAAATCAACAGCAGCACGCCTGATCTCGTATCCATCGCGTCGCCCCTGCTTGCTCCGCGGCGTGTTTACGATCAGATCGACCTTGCCAGCCCTGATCAGGTCAACCACGTTCGGGCTGCCCTCGCTCACCTTCTTAATCGGTAACACCCGTGAAAAAATCTCCGTCCCGGGCGTCGACGCCGAAGGCGTTATCGCAGCAACGCCATGATCACGCAGATGCGTCACAGTCCCGCCGGTTCCGATGAGTTGCAGTCCTGTGCTCCGCAGTTTTCGTGCGATGTCCACAATTCGACCCTTGTCCGCATCCCGAATCGAGAGAAAGACCGTGCCCTTCGTGGGAAGCCTGTTACCTGCGGCAAGCTGCGCCTTGTAGTACGCGGTCCCGTAGTCGTGATCCATCCCCATCACTTCGCCAGTGGATCGCATCTCAGGACCGAGTATCGGATCCGCACCCGGCAGCTTGTCAAACGGCAGCAGGACTTCTTTTACAGAGACGCATTGTGGCACTGGTTCGTCCGCGTATCCGAGTTCCTGAAGCGTCTTTCCAACGATCACCTTTGCAGCGATCTTCGCAAGCGGGATTCCCACGGCTTTTGAGACGAACGGAATCGTGCGGGACGATCTCGGGTTTGCCTCGAGCACGTACACCACACCGTCTTTTTCTGCGAGCTGGAGATTGATCAAGCCCCGCACATTTAAGGCGAGCGCGATGCGCGTCACATAGTCGCGGACCGTGTCCATGATGTCGGGAGAGAGCGACTGCGGCGGGATCACGCAGGCTGAGTCGCCTGAGTGGATTCCTGCCTCCTCGATGTGCTCCATGATCGCACCGATCAGGACATCCGTGCCATCACAGACCGCATCACAGTCGATCTCGACTGCGCCTTCGAGAAAGTCGTCTATCAGGACCGGATGATCAGGCGAAACCCTCACAGCTTCCCGCATGTACCTGTCAAGATCGTCGGAATCGTACACGATCTCCATCGCCCTGCCGCCGAGCACATACGAGGGGCGTACGAGCACGGGATAGCCGATTCCGTCGGATGCGACGTGTGCTTCCTCTTTTGAGGTCGCATAGCCGGCTTCCGGCTGAGGGATCCCGAGACCTGCGAGGAGCTGGTTGAACCGTTTGCGGTCCTCTGCAAGGTCCATGTCGTCAGGCGACGTCCCGAGAATCCGTGTGTCGAGATCCGGGCGGCGTGCAATCTCCTTTGCGAGCGGGATTGCGAGATTGACAGACGTCTGTCCGCCGAACTGGACGCAGACGCCGTAGGGGCGCTCGCGTTCGATGATGTTCATCACGTCTTCGAGGGTCAATGGCTCAAAGAAGAGCTTGTCAGAGGTGTCAAAATCAGTAGATACCGTCTCAGGATTGTTGTTAACGATATGCGTCTCGATTCCTTCCTCTCGAAGCGAGATAACAGCGTGGACTGTGCAGTAATCAAACTCGATCCCCTGCCCGATCCGGATCGGACCAGCCCCAAGAATCAGCACCTTCTTCCTCGATGTGGGGTTTATTTCGCACTCGTCCTCGTAGCATGAGTAGTAATATGGAGTCTTTGCCGCAAACTCTGCCGCACATGTGTCCACCATCTTGTAGACCGGCAGGATTCCCTGATCGTGCCTCTGGTCTGTTACCGCCTCCCGCGTAACGCCTGCGAGTTCTGCGATCCGCTCGTCCGTTAGTCCGATCCGCTTTGCGTCGCGGAGAACAACCTTTTCCGGACATGAGCCCGGCTTGATGCGGTCCTCGATCTCGATTATGTTCTTTAGTTTCTGCAGGAAGAATGGGTCGATCGATGTCAGTTCGGAGATCTCCTCGCTGGAAAACCCGGTGCGTAGCGCATGGTACATCACGAAGAGACGCTGATCTGTTGGGGTTTTGAGAAGTTCCCTGATCTGATCAGGCGTCCAATTATCCGCCGCGGTCCCAGTTCCGGTTCCAGCGGCTCCGAAACTCATACCGATGTCAAGCGAACGCACAGCTTTGAGGAGCGCCTCCTCGATGGTGCGTCCGATCGCCATCACCTCGCCTGTGCTCTTCATCGCGGTTGTGAGCGTGTTGTCCGCTGTCACGAACTTGTCAAAAGGCCATCTCGGAATCTTTGCGACCACGTAATCGATAGCCGGCTCAAACGACGCTGGAGTCTCGCCTGTAACATCATTCCTGATCTCATCAAGATTAAGCCCAATTGCAATCTTCGCAGCGACCCGTGCGATCGGGTAGCCGGTCGCCTTCGATGCGAGCGCTGACGACCTTGAGACGCGGGGGTTCACCTCGACAATCACGTACTTTCCGTCTTTCACCGCAAACTGGATGTTGCAGCCGCCCTCAATCCCGAGGAAACGTATGATGTTTATCGCAGCGCTCCGAAGCATCTGGTGCTCGTTATCCGAGAGCGTTTGAGACGGAGTCACCACGATCGACTCGCCAGTGTGTATGCCCATCGGATCGAAGTTCTCCATGTTGCAGATCGTGATGCAGGTGTCGCCCGAATCCCGTATCACCTCGTACTCGAACTCCTTCCAGCCAAGCACGCTCTCCTCCACAAGAACCTGATTTATCCGCGACCGATTGAGCCCAAGTTCGCAGATTCTGCGTAGATCGTCACGGGTGTATGCGATCCCGCCGCCAGCGCCGCCGAGCGTGTATGCCGGGCGGACGATTAAGGGGAGACCGAGCTTTGGGATCAGTGCAAGAGCGTCCTTGATTGTCGAGACCGCCCGGCTCCTCGGGACCGGCTCGCCGATCTTTTCCATCGCCTGCTTGAAGAGTTCCCGGTCCTCGGTGTCATAGATCGCCTTTAGTGGCGTTCCAAGAAGTTTTACGTTGTATTTATCGAGTGCGCCACTCTCTGCAAGTTCGGTTGTGAGGTTTAGTCCGGTCTGACCTCCGAATCCGGCGATGAGTCCGTCAGGGCGCTCGATCTCTATGATCTTCTCGATTACCTCGGGTGTTAGCGGCTCGATATAGACCGCATCCGCAGTCTCTGGGTCGGTCATGATCGTTGCTGGGTTTGAGTTCACGAGAACTACGGATACGCCTTCCTCAGCAAGGGACTGGCACGCCTGACTGCCTGAGAAATCGAATTCCGCTGCCTGTCCGATCAGTATCGGACCTGATCCTATGAGAAGGATTTTTTTGATGGTCGGGTCTTTTGGCATGGGTGGTCACTCACTTTCGAAGAGGGGAGCTTGTATAGTTTGTGGGATGCCGGACCACTCCTTCAATCTCAAAGCAATAAATTCCATCGTCTTATGGTGCGTTTTGAATTTCTCAGTGGCTCTATACCTGCCATCTTTGAACTCGAGATACTCATAAAGATGATTCTGGATCAGGTCTTCCATTGCATTATTTACTTTAGATATTAGCCGACTTCTCACAGCAGGTCGTATCTTGTCGGATAGTCTTTCCAATCCGTCGTCCACCAATTGCACCGGCGTCTTTCCATCACTATTCGGATCGAATACCTGCATGACTATTTCAATCAACCCCCTGCGAATCTCTTTCCATTTCCCAGCCATTTCCGGAATTATGGCGATGGGTATCTCCGGAAGTCTTCTTAAATCCATCCCTTCTGCCTTGATTAATTCATCTTTCAGACGTTTATTGAGGAGATACTCTTCTTTTTCTATTTTAAGAATGTTATCTACGGTAATCTGGCAATATGGGCCATCACCCACATTATCCGATAATCGGCTTGTCATAACGTCGGGTTCACCGTCATGGACAGAAAGTCCATACTGGCTAAGGTCGCGAGGATCTATCGATCTGTACCGATCAAGTTTCGGTTCCTTGGACCTTGGTTGAGTTGTCAACTCTAATATTAGCCATCCGGTTTCACAACTTGCCACTATATCAGGTTCCAAATCTTTGCCCTGCTCAGAAGATAGAAAGAGCGGTTCTACATTATATCTGAATCCGGCAGCTTTGAAAGGTCCAACGAAATTGGGTCGATTGTACTGGTAGAACAATTGGATCGTGTTACGCCACAAGACTATCCGATCATCCTGTTCAGGCAAATATCTCCACCCCATCATGGAATATGGACGTTCTTCCAGCGTTATCTTCGCCCTGAATGGTTGCAATTCGAGGTGCTGCATTGACACAGCCTTTGCCAGGAATTGTGAGATACGCGAAGTCGGGACCAACATCCAGCAAAACACGGTCCCATGTATGCAGATCCACGCCTCGGAACCTTCTGAAGTTGGCTTCGGCTTCGGTTTCCACCAGCCACAACTTCATTTCACCCGTGCCCTTTGCAACGGTATTTGAAAAAGCATCCAGATCGATCTCCTGACTGAAATCGATCTCAAAAGCACATAAGGTCGTGTCGCGAAGTTCGGTTGCATCGGAGATAGCATCGTCGTACCGATTCGCCATCTCGGAAATGGATAACAGAACCTCATCAACATCCACTGCTCTGTTGATGGTGGCTTTACCATTGCTGTACCATTCTGCAGAGATCGCCACAGAACCGTTTCTTCTTTTCTGCCACCTTGCGCTATAGATAGCAAATCTCTCCTTTGCTTTCTCAATAACTTCATCCAGACCTTCAATATATCGGTTTGCTCCGTACCATGCTTTGAGACTGAACTTGCCTGCCTCTTCTTCAGGATAAAGACCGTCAGTGAACCTGAGTCCCAGACCACTCTGGCGCCAGTGTTCCATACCATCCCAATGTAGTAGTTGTTTTCTTGATAGCCAGCACCTATCAAGCCCTTTTCTACTTTCGACCCAGTTCTTGATAGCCAGATCCGATTCGGCAGCATCCAGTATACTGTAGATTATCCACACTCGTTCTCTCGTTCCATCCAGGAACAACGTGTTTGGGAGATTTTTATCCTGATTCCCATACCAACCAGTTGAATCAAGTCCTCGCCATTTCCCGATAGGGCAGCCTGCACCAACTATGCTCTGATTACTCTCTATCAGGTATGCTTTTAGCTGGGTTGAGTACGTCTTCCCAAACTCCTCTAATGATTCTTCGTTATTCTCAAATCCTGCTTGCAGTCTTCCCTTCAAATCACCAAGGGTCGTTATTTCGCGCATGGTATTCATCAGACTTGTCGGCTCTATATATTCATATATGTTTCTGGCACAATCCCAATTTTTATCGATGGTAGGATATCTTCTGTCATGCCGTCAGGTCGCTCCTTCTCGATGGTTTATCCGATCAGTGCCAGACCTGATCATAAGAGGAGGATTTTTTTGATAGTGGGGTCTCTGGGCATTAATCAGCCCTCGCCCTTCCAGCGACGCGATCAAAGAACCACCTCTCGGTATCCCTCGGACCCGGATGTGCCTCAGGATGGTACTGCACCGAAAGGACATCAAGATCGGGATGCTCGAATCCCTCGATTGTGCCGTCGTTCGTGTTGATCTGCGTGATCTTAATGCCAGTCCCCTCAATCGAGGCATTATCAACAGCAAAACCGTGGTTCTGTGACGAGATATAAACTTTCCCGCTCTGCAGGTCCTTGACAGGCTGATTTGCCCCACGGTGCCCGAACTTGAGTTTGTATGTCTCGCACCCGAGCGCAAGCGCTATCACCTGATGCCCAAGACAGATGCCTGCAACTGGCAGTGTGCCAGCAAGCTCTGACACGACCCCGATTGCGCTCTTAGCCTGCGTGGGGTCGCCGGGTCCGTTTGAGAGAAATAGGATGTCAGGACCAGCGGACATGACTTCTGTCGCGGTTGCTGTGGCTGGAAACACCGAAATATCGAGCCCCCGGCGCTCGAGACTCCGGAGGATGTTTTGTTTGATCCCGAGATCGATCAGTGCAACTTTCTTCCCGCTGCCCTCGATGTGATACGGTTTCTTGCACGTTACCTGCGAGATCAGATCGATCTCAGAGATATCGGGCTGCCCTCGTGCGAGTTCCACGGCAGATTCCCCATCGATACCGCCGCTGCTGCCGTCTACGATCAGCGCAGCACGGAGCGTTCCGTGCTCTCTCGTCTTGATCGTGAGATGCCGGGTATCGATTCCAGCGATTCCGGGCTTGCCCTCGCGCTCCAGGAACTCGTGGACGCTCTCCTTGTGCTGATGGTGTGACGGGTGGTCGCACACCTCCCGCACGACAAGTCCCTCTGCCTGCATCCCGGATGACTGGAACGCGTCAGGGTTTACCCCGTAATTGCCGATTAAAGGGTACGCAAACATCAGGATCTGTCCCCTGTACGATGGGTCGGTCAGCGCCTCCTCGTATCCTGTGAACTGCGTGGTGAAGACCAGTTCTCCGGAGACCTCGCATTCGGAGCCAAAACCAGTGCCGTGCAGGATCGTCCCGTCCTCAAGCCCGATAACAGCGTTCATGGTCTCTGGTATGGTGGGTTTGGGTTGATATAGGTTGTGGAATCCTGTGGATTTGGAACCGACGTTCTGAGATTTATATTTCATGACTAATTTTATTTGTGATAGAAAACCTTAAATAATGTCATAAGGTAATCACCTTCCGAAGACCTATGAAATATGTCATAGCAATAATACAACCGGAACGACTCGACTCTGTCACGAGGGAGCTCCAGAAGGTTGAGGTGAGCCGATTGACCGTATCGCCGGTATCGGGATATGGCGCTCAGAAAGGATATTTAGAGGTATACCGGGCAGTTGAGCTTGAGGTAAACCTTCTTGAAAAGATCAAGCTTGAAATAGCGGTAAACGACGATTTCCTTGCACCAACGATAGAAGCCATCCAGAAGGGGGCAAAGACAAACGAAAAAGGCGAGATTGGAGACGGCAAGATATTTGTCCTGCCTCTTGAGGATGTTGTAAGGATCAGTACCAGCGAAACCGGTTCTGACGCGATCTGAGGATATGGGCGGTTACAAAAATGGCTATTGTCTTCGCAGATACCGCGTGGGTGTTGATCTCATCAGCGCTCGTCCTCTTTATGCTCCCCGGACTTGCGCTCTTCTACGGTGGGATGGTCCGGCGAAAGAACGTCTTAAGCAGCATGATGCACTCGTTCGTCGTTATGGGGATCGTCGCTGTGCTATGGGTTGTGGTCGGGTATTCGCTCGCATTCAGTGAGGGGAACTGGTTTGTCGGCGGACTTGACCACATCTTCCTGCGAGGAATCGACCACAATTCAACGACAGGAACGATCCCGACGTATGCATTCGTTGCGTTCCAGGGCATGTTTGCAATCATAACGCCCGCGCTTATCTCGGGTGCTGTTGTCGGACGCATCAAGTTCAAGAGTTACATCGCGTTTATCACGCTCTGGAGCTTGATCGTCTATGCGCCGGTCTGCCACTGGGTCTGGGGCGGCGGGTTCCTGACAGGTGAGGCACTCGACTTTGCAGGCGGAACAGTTGTCCACATCACATCCGGAATCTCCGCACTCGCAATCCTCGTCTTCCTTGGCAAACGGAAGGGTTACGGCGTGGACGTCATAAAGCCGCACAACGTAACACTCACACTCATCGGCACCGGGCTCCTCTGGTTCGGCTGGTTCGGGTTCAACGCTGGCTCCGCACTCGCTGCAAACGAGATCGCAGCGCTCGCGTTCATGACAACGTTCGTTGCACCAGCCGCAGCCGGACTCTCATGGATGGCAGCAGAATGGGTGGGCACCGGAAGACCAACTGCGCTTGGGTTTGCAACAGGAATTCTCGCGGGTCTCGTAGCGATAACGCCTGCTGCCGGATTTGTAACGCCGATGGCTGCAATTGCAATTGGGGTTGTTGCAGGGTTTGTCTGCTACAGCGCAGTGATGTTGAAAGGAAAGCTTGGCTACGACGACTCGCTCGATGTCTTCGGCGTTCACGGTGTCGGTGGAACCACAGGAGCGCTTCTGACCGGCGTGTTTGCAACTGTTGGTGCTGCCGGGCTACTCTCTGGTAACTCACACCAGCTCTTCCTGCAGTTCGAGGGAGCTGTCATTACTATGGTGTACGCAGTTGTCTGCACGATAGGGATCGGCTTTGTTCTGGATAAGACGCTGGGGCTCAAGGTCTCTGTGAGCGAGGAGAACATCGGGCTCGATCAGACGCAGCACGGCGAGAAGGGATACAATTTCTGAATTTGAGATGCCACATAAAGGGGATTTGAAAACAATTGCGAGTCCCCTTCCAATTCCTCCGGTGATGGTGGGAAACTGACCCATAAGCCCCACTGGTGCACTATTCACCTGCTCACATTTCGGGTCCGATCGCATTTGACCACAACAGTTATATATG
>DAOURL010000188.1 GCA_030625165.1 Methanosarcinales archaeon
AAAGAAACTTGCCGATGGTGCAGGGATGCCGCCGTACGTTATCTTCCACGACTCAAGTTTGATAGAGATGGCGACATATTTCCCGCGAAGCCAATCAGACTTTCGGACGATCATCGGCGTTGGTGAAAGCAAGTTGGAGAAATATGGGGAACTGTTTTTAGAAGAGATTGTTGGTCATTGCGAAAAGCGTAACATCGAACCAAAACCGATCGGCATACGTAACCATCCTGATGAAACAATAACATCTACGCTACAAGAAACGCTGGAGCTTTATAAGCAGAATTTAACAATTGAGGAAATCGCCCGGAAAAGGAATTTAACGACCGGTACAATTGTATCCCATATCGGAAAACTTATTTTATCTGGTGAAGAAATTGACATTGATAAATTGGTTGATATTGATAAGCAAGAGCACATTATGGGTGTGATGTCGATCATAGGTAGCGAGAAATTAGCACCTATAAAAGAAGAGTTAGGTGATGATTACACTTATGAAGAAATATATTTGGTGAGGGCATATAAAATAAGCAATCATGAAATGCCTTAGACTTATCTTCAAATATCCCCGGCTCTCATTTTATTCCGGATCAAAATTATTCGGCGGCAACGAAAGACAGGTGTGAAACTGCTTTTTTGCGCATCTTCCGAACCACGGTTAGGTCTCACGCCCTTCCCGCATACTCCACAGCGCCCCGACACATCAGATACACGCCAGCATACTCGGGAACCGTATTCACGCCCTCCTCGATCTCGAAGTGATTCCCGCGGAGATCGCAGGATGCCGGACTTTCCGCTGCAACCGAGATCTCCTTATCCGAGAACACGACAGCGTCCTTCAGCGGATCGAAGACTTTGATTGTCTCAAGCGTCAGAGGGACGACCCTCATGCTCGAACCGCCGTGTAAGGACGTTGGAAGCCGGATCAGCCGCTTTATGTCGCCCGTGACCGGTTCATCAACGCTTGCACCTATCTCCTGCATGGCTTTCAGTATCAGCCGGTTCCAGAACGATCTCTGGACCCCTTTGAGAAATTTAATATTTCCCTTCCTGATAAATTCGATATTCGCATCGCTCACAGAATCGAGAAGCCCGCCGTTGACCAGATCCCTTGCTTTCACTGCTCCGATGCCGTCCAGTTCCTGCAGTTTGTTTACCGCTGTTTCAGGGTCTTTGAGTTCACGTAAATATCCAACAATCCACTTATTGATATTGCGAGCCCATCCACCCATCCCTTCTTTTGGAATCTCTGAAATCGACGAAGAAATGGACTCCGGTTTCATTGTAAGCCCAGCCCCGCTCACATAATCCACGATCTCCCGCCGTTCAGCGCTCCCAAGCGTCCGCACCCTCTGATCGCGCACATGGATATGGTACCCGCGCCCTCCGGAGAAGACGACATCGATCAGGTCCTCTGAGAACCCGAAGTCATCGGTCAGGAAATCAAGGAGTTTCAATGTCTCGTTCTTGACATTTGCAAGCATCGCAGGATAGGACTCCGGCGCATCCCGGAGATGGTCGGCATCCAGATCAAAGATCAGGTCTGCGCCGGTCCAGTGCTTATCTGCCATCGTGCCAGCCCCCGGGTGCTCGTAATACGCGACCGATGAGAATGCGTGCGCTGGAGCCATGCTCCGCAGGTATTCAATCACTTCCTGACGTGAGAAGAACGATTTGTGTCGGTACATCACGATCTTCGGGAGCGCATCGAACATGACAAAGCCCCATTCCCGGCTCTCGAATCCGGGCGGTAGCTGGATCGGGTACTCGAGGTAATACTCCTTGAATTTCTCTCGCAGGAAGTTTTTTGTGCGGTCGTTCATCTTTTGTCTGGCAGCTCATCCGGAATTCTGAAGCGCGATCCTCCCCGCAAGCACGCAACCACCGCCGCGGTTTCCGCCGATCGGGTTCTTTGGCACGCCAAGCGAGTTCATGCACCGCGCCATCACAGCAGCGCCTCTGGCAAGACCATCGTCCACGAAGACGACCTGACTCTCGGGATCATCGAAGAAGTTCATCTTCATGATCCGCTCGAGTATCAGTGCTGGCTTATTTCCGGTGATGCCGGCTCTCCCTGTGATTCCGATAGCAGTCTCCTTTGTTACGACCCCCGCGTCGATCGCTGTCTGCACGAGCCGCTCTACAGAGATCGCAGCGATCGGATCCATCACGGCTGCGATCATCTTGATTCCATCGCTCTCATATATCCTCTTCCCGATCTCAGAAAGCATAGGCAGGTCGCTTCCGTCCTTGCCGACGTCGCACCCGATCAGCACAACACCGATCGTCCTTGCAGCTGTTGCGTTCACAGGGACGCTGCCGTACCGTTCTCTCCCCTCCGGGACGACCTCGATCGAGATGTGTTCGTGTACCTCTTCCGCGTACTTCTCTGCCTGCTTTGCCTTCTTGCCGCTTGCTGATGTCTTCTCCTTGAAGATGTCAAGAGCCGTCCCGGTCCCGGGGTCCACCAGTCCGGTTCCCTGCACGATCGCGTCCGGTATTGCGCCGGCAAGCCCGCAGAAGTTCCCGATCGTCTTTGCATACGGGGTCTCGCTGTTCGTGATCCTGCCATCGAGCGTCGTTCCGAAATCGAGCGAGAGGCAGGGGTTCCTGAAGTCAACGTCCGCCCATTTTGCGCCTTCCTTGATGCCTGCCGTCGCAAGCTCGCCCTCCATCTCGTTTGCGACGATCTCGACTCCGGTTGATCCGGTCGGCGGCAGCACGCCTGCGACAGCGCCAAGGAATGCAACCTTCTCGATCAAGCTGTGTTTCTTGAACTGATCCGGAACCGTGTCGATCCCCATCGCCGGAGTCATGTGCTTTGGCGACACCCCTGCCTTCAGGCAGCCATCAGCCAGTGCAAGGACGAAATTTCCAACCTCCTCTGGCGATGCGAATCCCGCGACGACGCCTGTTGACCGCACCACGAAATGAAGGTTCGTATCGATATCGAGGTTCGCCTTATGGAGGCAGTCTACGATCGTCTCAGAAACCAGTTCGGACACCGACTCGCGGGTAAATGGGACTCCGGTAAGTGTCTTTCCGAAGACCTCCTCCCCGGTCTTTGGCGGGCGCACGTCCCGCGTCATCCGCACGGTCTTGTTCACAGCTTGCGCCATTCCTGTGCTCATGTTGGTTGCTGTCAGGATGCACTTGGTCGTGGTATTCCCGACCTCAACTGAAGCTGCGATGTAATAATCCTCGATCTCTTTTTTGTAAATCGACATCGG
>DAOURL010000209.1 GCA_030625165.1 Methanosarcinales archaeon
GCTGGCTGTAAGTGCCGTTTGGTAAGCCCCGCACCACCAGAGTGACATCTACAACTTAAATGGGCCCGCTGAGATTCGAACTCAGGACCTCCGCCATGTCAAGGCGACGTCATAACCGACTAGACCACGAGCCCATGAGCCGCAGTGAATCATAAGTGGATGGATAGCAATATAAACATTACGCGAACAAAACCAGACGATGGAATGCGAACTACGTGATGATGTGCTGACAGCAGGAAGTGAAGCGGTCGAAGAACTGTACGATCGTGGATTCTACGGGCGCGTAAAGGACGGAAAACTCGAACTGTCCTTGATCGAGGGAGCATATCTGCTTTCCCGCGGAAAGATAGAGATATTTTCAGACAGAAAGGCTCTCGACTTCAAAGCATTCTTTGAGATCGCATCAGAGCGCATCAAGGACTTTGAACTCGGGTACATCGTCTTTAAGGACCTGCGCGAACGCGGGTACTACACAAAGATGAGCCCGATCGGATTCCGGATCTATCCGAGGGGCGGGCATCCCGGAAAGACACCGGCTCATGTCTTCGTCTATGTTATCTCGGAGCGGGCGCATCTGCCGCTGCAACGCATGATCTCAGAACTTAACAAGGCAGAGAACGCAAGAAAACGGTTGATACTCGCGATAGTCGATGAAGAGAGCGATATAACATTTTATGAACTAAAGAAAATAATTATGTCAGGCGGGCAAGCCGAACCGGACGTCGGTGGCGCAGGAATGCCTGCGGCTGCAAGTCTGATCAACGACCGCACGATCGTCTGGGAGCCGGAGATTGCCGATTTTCTCCACCAGAATTACTTTTTCGGAAAGAAACTCGATGAACTGCGCCTCCAATTATCACTCGTCGAGTCAGGATACCTCCTCGCCAGGCAGTGGATCAGGATCGAGCATAAGAACGCAGCCGAGTTCAATGAATACGCGGAAGGGCTCGAACCTGGACATACGCTGAAATACCTGGTTTATTCGAACCTTCGGGACAGCGGATTCGTTGTCAAGACCGGATTTAAGTTCGGGACTCATTTTCGAGTCTATAAACAATTTAAAACCGATACGCACTCAGAATACCTTGTGCACACCATCGCGTCCGATTATACTTTCGCCCTGCCCGAACTCTCGCGCGCTGTGCGCATCGCAAACACCGTCCACAAGCGGATGGTCTTTGGCTATCCTGATGATGGAACAGGGGATGAAACCGGAGGGGTTGGATATGTCGAGGTTGGATGGATCAGATTATGACTTATAGGCATGATAAACACGATAGAGGCACTGTCGATTTTTCCAGTGAAATCGCCATGCCCTTAGATTTTACCGCAGAGTGCGCAGAGCTACGCAGAGGATTGGAAACGGTATCGAAACTCTGCGCCCTCCGCGTTCTCCGCGGTGATAAATCACTTGAGTTTCAGACAGTGTCGCGATAGACGTGATTGGCATGATAGAGATGATTCGGAGCAGGGCGAAGGCGTGCAGAGCGCGCGTCGGAATCGGCATCGCAGATGGCACGGCAAGCGAGTCCTTGATCTCGGATATCGAGAGCGCACGCCGGTTCGCAGATGTTGTGCTGATCGGGGACGAGAGGGAGCTGTCTGCAACCGGTACCGATCTTGAGATCATCCATTCGGATAAACCGGAAGTTGAACTGGTGGACCGACTCGTTAGCAGGCGGATCGATGCCGCTGTCCGCGGCACGCTTGGCGCCACAAAAACCCTTGGCTACTTAAAAAGCGCACTCGGAGTTTCGAGACTGGATAGACTTGCGCTCCTCACAACCGCTAACGGCGTTCCGTTCTTTCTTGTGCCGGTCGGGATCGATGAAGGAAATTCAGTGGCAGACAGGGTCGATCTGGTCTCTAAAAGCGTAAATGCCATCAGGAGATTTGGGATACCGGAAAAGGTGGCTGTTCTTTCAGGCGGCAGATTCGAGGACGCTGGCAGGAGCGAGATCGTGGACCAGAGTCTTGCTGATGGCGAAGTCGTCGCAGAGAGACTCTGTGAACGTGGGATCGATGCAAAGCACTACGGAATCCTGATTGAGGATGCAATCCGGGATGCAAACGTCATCGTTGCGCCTGACGGGATCACAGGAAACTTGATCTTTCGCACACTTGTGTTTCTTGGCGGTGGCGGCGGGTTTGGAGCACCTGTGCTTGCGGATCTGGTCTTTGTGGACACGTCACGGGTGAAGGTTAAGTTCTCGGACGCGATCATGCTTGCAAGCGCGCTTGTGTGGGATGCGGAGTTGTGATCGTTGTCGTAGAAAAGAATCTTTCGAAGAGGACGTGTGGGGCTTCTGAGATGCCGACATCACCGAAAAGTTTAAGTTCATTGTGAATATTTATTCATTAATGCCAAGACCGAGACGCCACCGGTATATACGGTCATCATTCGATTACGATTACTGGAGACCGTGTGCAACCTGTCTGGAGGACCGCGGCGAAGTGGTCCTGAAGATGG
>DAOURL010000105.1 GCA_030625165.1 Methanosarcinales archaeon
GGAATTTAACCGCGGAGGGCGCAGAGGAACGCGGAGGAGGCTAAAAACTCTGCGAACCTCTGCGTACTCTGCGGTTATTTTTCTTGACAGAAAGCACAGGATCGCAATCAGGAGACCAATCAGCATACCTGAGTAGTTACAAAAGATCTATTTTTGCAAATTGTAGATAGTGGCTACTGATCGTGATTTTGGGTTTTTAAGATAATCGCTTTAGTATAATTCATATTTTTACATAAACATGTAAAGCAGTCACTGTTGAAATCGGATAGGTTGTGCCACTACAATATAAAAATAATATTTTGTGGATATTCAAAATCGTTATCAGTAGAAATTATGAAAAATGGATGGTGACCTGCGGAATGTCAGTTATATACGTTGTGATGGTATATATATATCCAGCGATGGGTGCCTGGGCTTTACCCGAGCTTTTATGAGATCATACCCCCACCACCAGCTTAAAGATCAGAAACGCGATCGTTAGCATGATCATGGAGTGTTTGAGCCCTGACAACACGCTACCCTCACCCATAACGCCTGCTATCAGTCCGGAGCAGAAACCCTGGATCAGTGATGCATGGAAGAACATCCGTTTGTATGCATCGAGGTCGAAAGCACCAAGGAAACCACCGCCACCTGCCGCACCGGAAGCTTCCATCTCTTTGCCTGCCTCTGCCATCTGGGTGAGGAATGAATCCGTGATTACATAGATGACCCCGACAAAAACGAGGAATGACATATATATGATCACAATATATATCATCATGTTCATCCCCCGTTCCCGTTTCAGGGTCTGCTCGGTCTCTGCGTCTCGCGCAGCAACACTGAGCACCTCGCCGACATCACCGCTCGATTCGTTCGCTTTTGTGATCAGTCTTATCGATCTTGCGACTACGTGCGTCCTGATGCGGTTCGCAAACCGCACCAGCGCGTCATTGACATCCAGCCCCCAGTCGATATCCTTCCAGACCAGTCTGATCTGCTTGCTGATCGCGCCGGTGTCGGATTTCGCCATCAGTTTTATCGAGTCCCTTATCGTCATGCCGGTCTCGTTCGTGCTCGCCATCCGCCCTAAGAAGTCCGGGATTTGCTTCTGGATTTTTCTCTCACGCGCCATCTTCTTCTCGTGGAAGAATGCAAGCGGAACGAGTGCGATGTACGCAGCGTACACGAGATAATCATCTATGAAGCTGATGGTGAGGTCGAAACTCAGTAGTTCATGCTGATGCGTCATACACACAACTGCGAGTACTATCAGTGCGGCAGGGGCGCTTACGAGCAGTATGTTTACAGGACTCATCTTCACAGACCGGAGCGGATCCTTAAGCGTCTGCCTTACTGCGAGCGTCTGTTTGGACTTTACAAATCCCTGCCACCGCTTCTTCAACCCGAGCAGGCGTTCAGTCTCGGGGTCCGCGGGAGCGTTCTTATCGACCTTCAGGTGTGCCAGTTCAGGCGGCATCACGACCTCGTGATCGATTTCCGCCCGCGTGTTTAGAAGTGCCGGAATGCCGCCTGCCGATGGCGAGAGCATATCGATCATGACCACGAACATGACAGAACCTACCGGGATCACCGCATAGATGATCGCATAGAGCATCATATCGTTTCCGGATCCCATCAGCACCATCATCACGCCCATGATGATGACAAAGAGCGGACCTGCCACGAAAGCGGTCACGTAAGACTCCGCTATAAGCCCAAGCGTCTCGAGATAACCTTTCTGGTCAATGATCGCCTCCTTCAGATACTGGTCAGACTTATCCTTGAAGTATCTGGGGATGTCGCCACCACTATCGATGACCGAGAGCAAGTTGTGGGTCAGGTCCTGAAACTTGGCAGACGGTGTCGATTCAGAGGCGTTCCGAAGAGCCGTCCTGAGATCGTGTCCGAAATATTCCATATCTCGTACAATCGTGTCCACTTCATTTGCAACCTCGCCGTACGTGTCTTTACATTCTGCAAGCGACCTGAATATCTCGACGATGTTCATGCCGCCGTTGGAGAGCGCATACATGAACGTGACCGCATACGGGAGATTCCGGTCGATATTGCCCTTGCGCTCGCTGGCTTTAAATGCCGGGTAGAGTAAGAAGAGGACATACACAATCCCGCCGAGCACGATGCTTAAGAAGACTATAATAAACAGGGTGAGGAATACCCACTTGTAATCGATCAGCCATGCCGTCGATTCGCTGAATGTCAGTTTCGTGATCTTGTCAGGAAGTCCGATGACCGCGATCACAACAAAAGAGATGACCAGTCCGAGAATCGCTCCGATGATCCCTGCAATTACGGAGTAAAAGAGCGAGCTTGAGACATACATCTCATACGATATCGGGATGCGGGCTTGCTGCAGTTTGATGCGTAGGTCCTGGTACTGTGCTGCCTGCGCCCTGATGCGATCGCCGAGCACCACGAACGGAACCATCATGAACAGACGTAACCAGTGATGGAACTGTTTTGCAAATTCGTCGAGCGCGCCGGATTTCCCATACTCTGCCCCTCCCGAAGTCGCATCGATCGCAGAAAGGATCTTTATCTTATGCTCAGCATCCCCTTCCCCGGGCTCTGCATCTGCATCTCCATCTTCCATCAGTTCGAGCAACTCCGGCTCCAGCGGTTGCTCTGCCAAAACCAGAGGGTCACTCATCGATGGGAGTTTGAGTCCCCCTGTTTCTTCGTCAGCCCCCTCTGTCCGGGCGGCTGACCCCACTTCGCCACCTTTCAGTTCCATGATCTTATCGGTATTATTTGACGATTATAGTTCCTTTCATGTGATGGAAATATTCACATCCGTAATGGTACGTTCCGGTTGAGTTAAATGTGTACGTGAACTCAGAGCCGAACAGGATATTGGTAGGCTGCCACAGACCTTCATCGCTCGTCAGGATATACGTGCCACGCCAGCCATCGTCTTCATTGAGCCATACGACGCTGTCGTTTCGCGCAATCGTGCAGTTGACCGGATCGAATTTGAAGCTTGGCGCGTCATAATCAGGTTTGATTACGACTGTGTGTATCTCTGGTAGATGCGCCGGAGTTACCGGAGTCTCTGACGGAGTCGGTTCTGTGGTAGGCGTCAGTATGGCAGAAGGTATAACGGTTGGCGCGGCAGGGGGTTCGGTCTCAGCGACCGGCTTGGTTGGCGTTTCCACTGCAACAACACCATCAGTGTCGTCGGTTGGTAGCAACCCCGGAACGAATACTACCGCCAGCAGAGCAAGGATAAGCAGTGCCAGCGCAGCCACAGCCAGCAATCCCCTGGAACCGCCGCCACACCACTCATTAAACTCATCCCAGCTATCCAAAATTTTAACGTGCATTTCTGATGCAAATCCCATTATGATGCGCCTCCTATCTCATTTCCACCAAATTCATGGTTGATTATCGTATACATATATACGCCGCTCCTCTTATTAAAATGAACCCAAGCCATATTAATCTTACCGGATGATGTGTGTTGCATGTGTCCTATGAGTTCGATGAGTCTTATGAGTTCGATGAAATCCGTTGTCATAGACCGCCAGATGATGTATGACGGCTCGCAGATCGATCCGCTGTGGGCTTACGAACACCTGGACGTGCGCGGCGATTCAGTCATCATATTCCGTGGCGCGATGGATGTGGTGCATGTTAAAGACATCGAGGATGAGAAGGACGGAAAAGCGATAAGAGGTGCCTCTTTGATCCATCTCATCGTCGAACGGTTCGACTCGCCTGCAAACATGCGGCACGCATACTATCTCCAGCGGATCCTGATCGTCTGCGTCCAGGATGTCCTGAGAAACCTCGGCGTCACCGCAGAGAGAAGCGGGGACGATCTCTTCGTGGACGGTGGGAAACTGACCGTGAGCATCGCAACAGCGGGAATCTCGTCAGAGAAGATTCACTGCGGCATCAACCTGACCGGCAGGGGAACGCCCGCGGAAGCGAATACGGTCGGGCTATCTGAACTCGGGATCGATCCGAACTCGTGGAAGGAGATTGGAAAGGAGATTGCAGATCGGTTCGTCTCTGAGATCAAGGATATCGAGTCAGATATCTGCAAAACAAGACCTTTGACCTGATCGGGGGACGATCACCGAACAATCACGGGATAATAATCATTATCGCCGCTCCGATTGCGATTGCCTGAATGATTAGGTTGAAAGCCCAGTTGCCAGACCTTATCTTCCCGCCGATTATCGGGAATCTCACCCGCTTTCTACTAAATGGCATCCAGAGCGGTACACCGTTTGGGGTCAGCGAATCGAGCACCAGATGCAAGATCACGGCGAGCAATGCAAGTGAAGCGTAAAACGGCGTGGATGGGGAGTTCCCAAGCGCGAGCACGAGCGCGCCTGAAAGAAGCGCGAACGCGAGTGTATGCGTGATCTCACGGTGCTCAAGCGTCGGGACGTAGACATCGAAGTCGCTTATGATCGACCACGTCACTGCCCAGCAGAAGACGCAAAGCGTGCTATGCGATGTGTAGTGCAGTGCAAGCGATGCGAGAAGTATCCCAGATGCGGCATGGGTCAGTTGTTTCATGGCAGGTATCACTTCTTTAGGAATCCTTTGCAGGCGGCTTTAATTAACCCACCCTTGCGCGGATCAACGGAGAGTCGATCAATTGATAACCGTTACAAGAACATCAGTTAATCATGATCGCGATAATCGACTATGGGATGGGAAACTTACGAAGCATCCACAACGCCCTTATGAAGGTGGGCGGAGACCCGGTCATCGTATCGGATAGCAGAGACCTCCCAGGCGCTGACGGTATTGTCATCCCCGGTGTCGGATCGTTTGGCGATGCGATGCGGAACCTAACTCCGTTTGCGGACAGATTATTCGATTCGGTAGACTCTGGCACGCCCCTGCTTGGAATCTGTATCGGGATGCAGGTTCTCTTCGATAGGAGTGAGGAGAGCGATAGTGCAGGATTCGGGCTTATTAAAGGGGACGTCGTCCGCCTGCCGGAGGGTGTCAAAATCCCGCAGATGGGCTGGAACGAACTTACGATACACCGCGACACCGACCTCCTCGCAGGGATCGATGACGGCGATTTCTTCTATTTCGTGCATTCATATTACTGTGTTCCAGAGGACCCGGGGATAATCATTGCAACGACCGATTACGGCGTGGATCTGGCGTGCGTCGTCTCGAAGGAGAATGTCCATGCGGTCCAGTTCCATCCTGAGAAATCGAGCAAGAAAGGACTTCGAATCCTTGAAAACTTCGTGGAGATGACCAGATGTTAGCAAAAAGAATTATCCCGTGCCTCGACTGCGATCTTGGGGTTCCGCACGGCAGGGTTGTGAAAGGCGTCCAGTTCAAGCAGATCAGGTACGCAGGCATCCCGTGGGAACTTGCCGAAGAGTATGACAGACAGGGCGCGGATGAACTGATCTTCCTTGACATCACTGCATCGCACGAGAGAAGGGAGACGATGGCAAAGGTGATTGAGAAGACGTCTGAAAACGTGTTTATGCCGCTTACGGTCGGCGGCGGAATCGGGAGTCTCTCGGATGCTCGAACCGCGTTTAATTCAGGGGCAGACAAGGTCTCGATTAATACCGCAGCACTCAAAAACCCTGACCTGATCGGTGAGATCGCAGAGTACTTCGGGACGCAAGCCTGCGTCCTTGCAATCGATGCCAAGCGGAGATACGTGCGCGAACCCGGCAAGGAGATGGTTGACACGCCGGACGGCGAGTGCTGGTTTGAGTGCTCATTCTACGGCGGAAGGGAATTTACTGGCGTTGATGCGATACAGTGGGTGATAGAGGCAGAAGAGCGTGGCGCCGGGGATATCATGCTCACGAGCATGGATAGGGACGGTACAAAGGACGGATTCGACATCGAACTGACAAGAGCGATCAGCGACAGCGTGAACATCCCTGTGATCGCATCAGGCGGCTGCGGGAATCCTGATCATATTCTCGAGGTCCTGCGGGATACGAATGCGTCTGCGGCACTCGCTGCGAGCATCTTCCATTTCGGCGAGTACACGGTCGGCGAGGTGAAGGAGTGTCTGCGCAAAGGCGGGGTGCATGTCCGGCTGTAGTGGTCAGTAGTAATGTAACTACTCGGGTACCTAAAACCACTATCGGGGGACTTCACTATGCAGGGACTACTCGGGACGTAGGGGATACTGTAATCAAACCGGGAATTTAACCGCAGAGTGCGCAGAGGGACACGGAGGGGAAATAAACGGCTAAATGCTCTGCGTTCCTCTGCGCCCTCCGCGGTTATTTTTCTTGCCAGAAAGTACATGATCGCAATCGGGCGACCAATCAACATACCGGAGTAGTTACGTAATAATGATATAAGCGCGGTGGATCGAGCGGGTCTGATGCGTGACCGCAAGTACTCGTAACATCTAACACCCCAACCACTCCCCACGAGATGGGACCGCGGCGATTTGAACGCCGGTCGCCAGATCCCCGACCTGGCAGGATGGACCAAGCTACCCTACGGTCCCGCTAATGCCTGTGAAAGAAATCTCCGTCCCGGGCATCGACACCTTCGGTGTTACGCGAGTTCTCGTAATCGCTGAATGTCGCTCATCGTCTCTTCGTTGGATACCAGCTTGTCACTTTCGAGCAGTTCCACGATCTGGCGAAGCGGAACGCCGAGCTTATACACCTTGACAGGTCTGCCCTTGCCGGTCTTCTTCTTCTCTTCTCGCTCTGAGATCCATTTGTTCGCACGCAGCACGCGCATGGCAGCGCTGACCTCTGGCTGTCTGATAGCGGCAGCGGCTTCGAGATCTCGGGACGTCATCTCGTTTGTGCTGGAGAGACATGCGATGGTTCTCGATACGATCTTTGGCAGTCCAAGACCCTGCAGCAGTTCTGCAATTTCGTGTTCGTGTTCGCCCATTACCTGTATCGACAGTTCTTTCATAATATTCACCTTAATATAAGTCGACTCTGTTCACTTATAAAGTTTGTGCATAAAATATAAAGAAAGGGATGCGTTACACCACGAGTCCGCGTGCGTTGGCGAGCGACGATCCGATCTGCGCGGAGACGTTCGCATCGGTGACCTCGAGATGCCCCGGATACAGCACTTCCGGATCGAGCGTTGTGAGCAGTTCTATCGAACGGATAAGATCAGAGAGATCGCCTCCGAGATCGCATC
The DNA here is from genome assembly GCA_030625165.1 of Methanosarcinales archaeon. GTDB lineage: Archaea > Halobacteriota > Methanosarcinia > Methanosarcinales > Methanogasteraceae > Methanogaster_A. The sequence goes on from DAOURL010000105.1 coordinate 7,129, forward strand.
TACCGATCCCGCCATCCGGGAATACGGTATCTCCGGAGAAGAGACTTCTGGTCTCTGATTCGTATAAACAGATACCGCCCGGCGTGTGACCCGGCGTATGGATCACCTCCAGCATGAAATTATCCGATTCAAAGATCTCCCCGCCATAGAGCAGTATATCAGGACTTATCTCTGGCGCGTGTTCGCCAAATAGTGCCGACACGGTCGCATAGTCATCGTCAAGCAGTTTCGCATCCTCTTCGTGGATTGCGATCTTTGCACCGGTCATCCGGGCGATCTCTGGTGCCGCGCAGGTGTGATCGAAGTGGCAGTGCGTGAGTATGATCAGTTCAATATCGTATCCCGCGACCTCCCGGGGGTCGATCCCTGCATCTATGAGGACTGTTCCATCGATCAGGTACGCGTTTCCGTATCGCGAGAACCTCTGCACATCGAGTTTGTTGTTGTTTGGTTTCATATATGCTGGTTTTGATTGAATTGTGGGTTGGGTTAGAGAGGGGTGGTTAAAAAGATTCGGTTG
>DAOURL010000193.1 GCA_030625165.1 Methanosarcinales archaeon
AATGTTGAGATAGATTCCGTTGCAGAAATGTTTGACCTCCAAATTTGTTATCACCCCGCCGTCATATCCCTTGTTGAGAATTCCGGCAGAGGGGGATAGAGTACATTCGCCAGGATCGGCACGCCCCAGTGCATAACCCGCACCATCGATGGTGATGTTATCTGCTCCGATGATTAAACCATATTTTACCTGGCAGTTCATATTTCCATTGAGCGTGCAACTCTTCGTTACAGTATCCCCGCATCTGAAGACTGTACCATCTTCAGCCACGCATCCAACATCACAGGACTCACAATCGTAGGTGCATCCCGTGGTTCTGTCATCATCGCCATAATACTGTGTCGTGTTGCAGGTGTTGTTGTATCCTTGGTTTTCGTAACATTCCGGTCCGCACGTCCTTATATCACACTCACTATTTCCACAGACTGTATTTTCATATAATTCGTTGTTGTACGATCCATCACTTCTGCCCATATTGATTCCGCACACGTTGTTGTTGGTTACTATGTTATATCTGATGGTGTTGTTCTTACCGCCTATATATATTCCAGCAAGAGCGTTGTTCTCTGATGCAGTATTGCCCTCGATACTATTATAATCTGACATCATGCACCTCAGCACAATCCCACCTTGGGAGTTTCTTGTTGCGATGTTGTTACTGATGATGTTATGCTGCGGCATCATCTTCATGAAGAAGCCGCTTTTTATATTGTCATGTAGTTCGTTTCCGTCTATGATGTTGTAGTTTCCACGGTCCCTGTTTACCCCATACAAAAAGATCCCATTTCCACCTGCACCGCAGCCGCCACCTATCCCCATTCCCTCGATGTTATATATCTTGTTCTTCGTTATCGTGCAGTTATTCACACCTACCAGATGGATTCCATGTGTTGACTCCGCGGACTTATTACCACAATTGTGTATCTCGCAGCCAGTTATATCGTTGTTATCAATATCTTGACTGATGATATCACTGCCCAATCCGATTCCAGTGCAGAAGTTCTCGATCTCCAGATTCCTTATCACCACATTGTCATGGTTGCCCGTGTTGATAATTCCACAATGTGACGAAGGAGCACTCTCTCCGGAATACGGACAATCCGTACCGGTTACCACTCCACGTAGAGTATAATTTGCTCCATTGATCGTAATATTATTAGCTCCGATGATCAAACCATGCTCTGTAGTGTTGGTGCAGACCATCGTTCCATTGAACGTGCAACTCTTCATCACTGTGTCTCCACACAAGTACGCATCGCCTAAACCATCGTCAGCAACGCACGCATGTTCAGCGCTCGCCCCTCCTGCCGCCACCAGCAGCACCATCCCCGCTGCCACCAGCACAATCATCCCGGACGAGAGCCTTCTCGCTCCCATCAGTCGTCTCGCAACCGATACCAGCATCACTGCCGCAACCGCAATCATGCCCATCCGGGCTTCCTTGGGTTCTTTCATTCCATACCTTCTTTTCAGATATTCGTCTGTTCTCTACCGCCCGTGCGGGTGGTATCACGCAAACGAGTGCACATCACAACCGTTCGGATCGATCTGCGCCGCGTAACACGCCTGTCCGATTCCGCAGAGTCGTATTGTGAGTCCATCGCGTCCTGTACATCTCCGTGAACCATAGCGAGACTGTGAATCTCGTGTAATACAGCTATGACGTTAGGTATAGGTAAATCATGCCCTAACAACGTTCGGTTTTTTGACTAAAAACCTAACAAAGGTAGGTTTACTGAATAATCCTTGTCTGTGAGTTTGGGTAAACTTAAAAAAGTGAAAAGGGGAGATCACCTTCGCAATTCAACCCTTTGCTCATGCTAATTCTGTCGTATCCAACATGCCCACCAGTCCGTGACCAACAAACGCCTCCACCACCGCATCACCGCATCATCCGTGTGATGCTCTCTCCTGCTTCCGCAATCTCATCATGCGACAGTACCACAACCACTCCATCGCCTGTCCTGATCTGTAGATCGTCACCGCCGACCTCTCCAATGATCCGGTGCGAAACACCCTGCGCCTGCAGCACTCTTGTAACCGCGTCCGGATCCGGTGTCGCAAGGATCACGCGCCCATGCGACTCAGAGAAGAGCGCTGCACCAGGATCGAGATCCGGACCCGTAACGCCAGTAACGCCGGCAGTACCTGTAACACCGGTAATGCCTGTAAGGTCAATCTCTGCCCCGACCACTTGTGCCATCTCAACGAGTGCGACCGCAAGCCCGCCGTTTGAGACGTCGTGCGCTGAAGTAACGCGTCCGGTACCGATCGCAGCCACCACGGAATCGATGATCTTCTGCGGACCGCCTGGAGGCACAGGAACGCTTCCGCCTGCGCAGCCGTAGACCTGATAATACTCGCTCCCGCCGAGTTCCGCTCTAGTCTCCCCGACCAGGATGATCGCATCGCCGGCATCTACAAATTCCATCCCAGGGACGTGGCAATCCCCTGAAATCCCGACCATCCCGATGCTTGGTGTCGGCGGGATCGCTGTTCCGAACTCGTCGCTCTCGTTGTAGAACGAGACGTTGCCCCCGACGACAGGGATGCCAAGCGCCCGAGCCATGTCCCCGATTCCGCGCACCGATTCCGCGAACTGCCAGTAGATCAGAGCGTCCTCAGGGTCCCCGAAGTTGAGGCAGTTGACAAGCGCTACCGGAGATGCGCCCTTGCAGGCAAGGTTCATTGCGTTCTCGAGAACCGATCCTGCCGCGCCATTGTACGGGTCGAGCGTGATGTGCGCGGGGTTGCAGCCGCACGAGAGTGCAAGTGCGGTCTCATCATCGATCCGCAGCACGCCTGCGTCATCGCCCGGCTTCATCACGGTCCGTATCTGGACCTCGTGGTCGTACTGGCGGTAGATCCACTCCCTCGATGCGATATTAGGAGACGCGAGCAGTTTCAGAACCCGGGTCTTTAGATCATCCTTAATTTCAGGTATTTCCGCCTCCACCGCCCGCTCTTCCGGCATCTCTGGTTCGCTCTCGAACGCGGGTGCACCGCCTGATAGGAAGGTGATCGG
>DAOURL010000075.1 GCA_030625165.1 Methanosarcinales archaeon
ATAAAACACTTAGGTATATTGATTATATTGATGGCGTTTGCGGCGGCGATGCCTGCAAGCGCGGATACCCCAGATGCTCCAACAGTTACGAGCGACACAGGAAACTTCTGGGTGAACCACTCATGGAACGCTGACACCACTGGTGACACAGACTCATACAACGTATCTGTAAACGGCGTCGAGGACAGCACAACAGACAGGTACTGGAACGTTACATATTTTAAACACGCTTGGCAGAACATAACAGTCTACGCATTCAACAAAACCGACGGGTTGTCCCCAGGCATCCAGCAGGACACTCAGATACCCAATAACCCCATAAAGATCACGGGTATATCCGATGCAGCGGTTGATGTGGGCGCTACTGTGCATGTGGACTGTAACGCGAACGATGCGGACGGCGACACCCCGAAATTCTCATGCAACAGAACCGATCTCTTTACATTTGACACCGTAACAGGGGTGGGGGGCTGGGCAATCACGGCAACCACCACAAGCGGGACGTATTATGTGGACTTTGGCGTCTCTGATGGATATGGCAGCGCCGACAATACTACGATGACGATCACGGTGAACGCCGCGGCAACCACCACCCCACCTAGGCCAGTAAGTCTCACGAACACCACAGGCAAGTACTGGGTCGAGTACGAGTGGTCTGCTGGGAGTGGTGGTGGCGTCACCGACGGCTACAACGTGAGCCTGAATGGTGAGTGGCACAACAGAACAACAAGATCCATAAATGCAACAGATCTAAGTCCGAGCGGATGGGCAAACATCAGTGTACGGGCGTACAACAAGACTGGTAATGGAAATCTTTCGGCCCCTGTCAGCAGGAACGTGCAGGCACCTGCAGCGCCAAGCGGATACTCTACTGGCAACCGAATCTGGGAAGAGGGCATGGACACCTCATACCTCTGGACTGCCCAGAGCTTCACCGGCTTCTATTATGATATCGATGACGGTCTCAGCACCGAGACGCTCACCATAACAGGCATTGATCGAAGCCTCGATGAGAAGTCGATCGTGTATGAAACCGAACCAAGATCGGTTAACTTCGATTGCAGTAGGTGGGATACGTACGATGTGATCGGATTCATGGCAGAGAAGTACTTCGCAGGATACAACTCCGGTACCGATTCTGACATAACAAGTGACACCATAAGTCTCCTCTCAAATAAGATGCTTAGCAAAGTCCTGATCGATGAAGACGACAAACACATGGTCTCCACCGGCGCATCGCTTGAGCTGAAGGAAGGGTATGAAGTAAAGATCATACAACTTGATCTTCAGGGAGATAAGGCTCAGATCGAACTGCTCCGGGATGGAAAAAGCATGGATACCGGTATCATCGATGGGGCAACAACCTATACCTACACAAGAGACCTTGGAGCGGTCGATGACGTCCCGATCATTGCGATCCGCGTCGACAGCGTCTTTGCTGGCACCGAGAGTGATATGCTCGTGATCAAGGGCATCTTCCAGATATCAGAGAATTATAGATCCATAAAGACCGGCGAGACGTACGACGAGATGGAGATCACACACGCCGGAAGCAGTGGAATCACGATGAAGAACGAGGATGACGTAAGTCTTGACGAGGGTGAGATCGTCGACCTCATGGGGGACATCAAGTTCCTTGTCGCTGATAGCGGCACACTCCGGTTCGCGCTGTACAAGGAGATCTTAACACCGGGCACTTACGACATCCGCGGGACGGTCTACAATACAACAGAGACGCCAACGTGGACTCCCATGAACTTCGAGGGCTTCTATTATAATATCGATGATAACCTCGGCACAGAGAAACTCGAGGTTAAGAATACCGGCACCAGCATTGATGGTGGTAACCTTGAATACATAACGACTGTCCAGTCGGTTTACTTCGATTGCAGTAAGTGGGGTACGTACAACGTGATCGGATTCATGGCAGAGAAGTACTTCGCAGGATACAACTCCGGCACCGATTCTGACATAACAGACGATTCCCCAAGTCTCGTCTCAAATAAGATGCTCAGCAAGATCCTGATCGATTCGGACAAGAAACTTACGGTCTCTACCGGCGCATCGCTCGAACTGGAGGAAGGGTACGAGTTAAAGATTATACAACTCGATGTCAGCGGGGATAAAGCTCAGATAGAACTGCTCCGGAACGGAAGAAGCGTTGACACCGGTATCATCAGTGATACGCCAAAGACCTACACATACACAAGAGACATCGGGAAGGCTGACGATGTCCCGGTCGTTGTGATCCGCGTCGATAGCGTCTTTGCAGGCACAGAGAGTGACATGATCGTGATCAATGGTGTCTTCCAAATATCAGAGAATTACAAATCCATAGAAAACGGCGACACGTACGGCGAGATGGAGGTCAAAACCACCTCAAGCAATGGAATCACGATGAAGAACGACGATGACATAAGTCTCAACGAGGGCGGGAACACCATGATCATGGGCGATATCGGCATCATGACATCAGATGATGGGGATCGATACGCGCTCTTTGTCAGGCGAACGGTCGGCTCGATCGCAGCACTCACGATCGAACTTCCTGAAAGCTTAATCGTTGGTGAGGAGATCGTGATAACGATCACAGCAGACGGCTCTCCTGTCGAGGGTGCGGAGGTGCAGTTCGCGGGAGAGAATCTGGGACTCACCGATTCGGATGGCAAGGTCAGGATCACGTCAGAAGAGGCAGGTACGTTCACGATCACCGCAATAAAGGAGAACTACGACTCCGCATCCGAGGAGATACGGATCCTCACCGAAGCAGAAGCAGATATGGATCCACTGGAGATCAGGATGCCGGATAAGGTCGAGCCGGGAGAGGACGTGGTTATCAAGGTGACATACAAGGGCGATGCGATCGAGGGCGCAAGCATCACATGGGATGGTAATTATATCGACGATACCGATGAGACCGGGAGTCTGACATACACCGCTGAGGACGAGGGCATCTACACTGTGACCGCAAACAAGGATGGCTATCTCGAGGGGAGCGAGGAGATCGAGGTGGCGGTTCCGTCAGCAGAGTTTGAGCTTGCAGACTTAACCTTCCCAACAGAAGTGTCTGCAAATAAGAACTTCGCAGTATCTGTCGATGTCACAAACACAGGTGACGATATCGGCACATATATCGCAGAACTGGAGGTCAACGGTACTGTCGTTGATTCACAGAACGTCACCCTCGATGTTGGCGATACCGAGAAGATCGAGTTCACGACCAAGATCGCCGAAGCAGGCACAGCCACCATCGAAATCGGCACCGAATCAGGAGAGATCACGGTCACGAAAGCCAAGTCAAACACGGCACTGATAGCTGCCGTGCTTATTGTACTGGCACTGCTCGGTGCGGTCGGCTATGTGCTCATAAGTTCGGCACCTGAAGGCGGATGGACTGTCGAGAAGTTAAGCGACGCTATCAAGGATAAGTTCCAGAGAGGCGGAAAGGGACTGTGAGCTTAAGTTAGCAGAATCACGGGATTGCACAAGAACCTCATCTTGTGCACCCCTCTTTTATTTATGGCTCTCCGATATCTCGTAACGACAGTGGATTAAAACTTCGTCAGATCGATCATTTATATCATCACTCCGCATTTGTTTTGAAGCATTTTTATCTGGATTTAACATTCTTATGACCGTTTTTATCACGAATTTCACGAATGGACGAATGACACGAATTTATTCCATTTTAGCATTCGTGCAATTCGTTTATTCGTGTCATTCGTGATCCCTGAGCACTTAATACCACACAGGCACGATCCATCTACGAGATGCTTGCACTCGCGAATTGTCAAAGAGCCTTTTGTCCGATACTTCGGCGGTCACCCGAAGAATCGGTGAACACCAGATCGCCGCAACCTTTTAGGCATCCTGCCCATAATGAGAAACAGGTGCGATTCCATGAACATAGAAGACACACTGATTATGATCCCGGGACCTGTCCCGGTCGTGCCGCGCATCCTGCGTGCGATGGCAAAGCCAGTGATCAACCACCGCGGTGAAGAGTTCGCAGAGATGTTTAACGAGTGCAGGGAACTGCTTACAGACCTGTTCCAGACCAGAAACGAGATCCTGCTGTTAAGCGGCTCGGGCACCAGCGGAATGGAAGCGGCTGTTGGAAACCTGATGAATCCGGATGAGACGATCGTAACAGTCGTAAACGGCAAGTTTGGCGAGCGATTCCGCGATATCGGCATGAGGTATGGAAATACCGTACCGATCGAGGCAGAGTGGGGCTATCCGATCGATCTGGACGCAGTCGCGGCAGCGCTTGAGGACGGCGCGGATGCGGTTGCGATGGTGCATAACGAGACCTCGGTCGGGATGCTGAATCCGGCAGACGAGGTCGGAAAACTGGCACGCAAGCACGACGCGCTCTTTATCATGGACGGGATCACCTCGATCGGCGGAACCCCCACCCCTATCGATGAATGGGGTGTGGACATCGCAATCATGGGATCGCAGAAGTGCATCGCTGCGCCGCCAGGATTTGCCGCAGTCTCGGTGAGCGAGCGTGCATTTCAGAAGATGGAAGACGTGCAGAATCCGCCATATTATCTTGATCTCAAGGCACACCGGAAGAGTGCTGGCAAAGGGCAGACGCCGTATACGCCCTCGATTCCATTATTCTTTGCGATGCAGGAGGCACTTTACATCGCGCACGAGGAAGGGCTTGACGCACGGAGGCAGAGGCAGGCGACAGGTGCGGCAGCAGTGCGTGCAGCAGCCGATGCTATGGGAATTGCGATGTTTCCGCAGCCGGACGAGAAGAGCAGGTACTCAGACACGGTCACAGCGATGAAGATGCCATCAGGGATTGCGTTTGACCAACTGAAGAAGGAGATGCTTGCTCGCGGTATATTGATCGCTGGGGGGCAGGCGCATCTCAAAGGGAATATCTTCAGGATCGGAAGCATGGGCAATTTCAGGTCAAAAGACCTCCTGATAACGATCCAGATGCTCGAATCGATCCTCCATGCACACGGAGCCATCCCTGACTCCAACTTCGGGGCAGGGATCAGGGCTGCCGAGTCGGTGCTGCTGTAGTAGAGTTGGAGTTTATGGGAACTCACAATAAATAAGTTACCAGCAGAAGGTGCCACGCTCATATAATGTGTTGGTGCAAGATATTCAACACGAATGTCACAGATCGGACGAATGCCACGAATTTTGTAATGGTCAATCTGACCCTGAACACAAGAGCGACCGATGCGCATACAGGATCACCAACAGGGGGATTTTTGTTCTTTGCGCCCTCGCGTCTTTGCGTTCTCATTCTCAGTTTAACGCAAAGTCGCAGAGACGCGAAGAGTATTGCCAACCCAGGTCTCAACGTCTTTCGTGTTGTTGCACATCCGACTGACCATTACAGAATGCCACGAATTTGTCTTGTTCATTGGCACACACTGCGCGTTTCTAAAATTTTCAGTATGTGCGCTTTTCATGCGCTCGTACTGTGGTGATTCGTGTGATTCGTAAAATTCGTGCCATTCGTGATTTTGACCAGATTTTTATATACTATCTACTGAAATAAACTATGATTGCTATATTAATTTTTGGGGATTCCTTATAGAGCTGCGACCCCTTGCAATCACAGCAAGGTGATCCCTGTAGCCGGGGAGTTTGACCGTCTTTAAGATAGAGAGACGTTTTTGCAGCTCTTCGACCTCTTTTTTAAATATCTCTTTAGTGTCCGCGGTTGAATCGATGCTTCTGGCTTTTATCATGAGGATCAGGTAGCCATCATCCTTCAAGAAATATTCAGCGTTCGCAAGAGCGATCTCTGCCTGATTGCGCTGCGCTATGTCCTGGTAGATGAGATCCACCTTATCCACGAGATATGAGTATCTCTCGGGGTGGTTTGCATCCGCAAAGATCGGTATCATGTTCTGCCGGGATTCGCACCTCGAAATAAGTTTTTTCATGACGGTTGGAGAAAATTCAAGCACGTATACCAGTCCGTTCTGCACGATATCGGAAATATGGCTTGCTGTGCTTCCGGATGCCGCACCGAGGTACAGGACCAGCGAATACTCGGTGATCGGCGGGACAAATCCTTTCAGGATCAGTGCAGCCAGTTTACTGTGGCGAAAGTCCCATGCCCGAAACTCCTGCCCCCCTCCATCTTCCTGCCGGCTCACGGTTGCAAGTTGCGTTTGACTTGCATTGCTTGCTTGACCTGCCGGACTTGCCTGCCTCTGGTATATGCCGCAGCCGATCTCGGTGTAATCCGCGCAATCATTCATAACATCGCCCTGACCGGGTCAAGGATGGAATTGATGTACGAAGCCGCTGTCTTTTTTAGATCCATCGGATGCAGCCCACCTTCCGCGAAATCGCGCGCAAGCTCCTCGAAAGTCTCGTAGCAGAGATCGCCGCCGAACTTCGATGGTCGTTTGACCTCCACGGAAGAGAATCTCGGGAAGATGTGGTATTTGAAGAGTTCGATCACAGGATTGTCGTCCACCGACCCTTGCGTGCAGAATGCACGGTTGATCTTCTTTTCGACCGCCTTCGTATCATCATCCACTGCAATATAATTATCCTTCGATGATGACATCTTCTCGCCGTCCAGACCGAGAAGGATCGGCGTGTGTATACACACAGGAGCGCGAAATCCGAGCTTTGGCAGTTCCTCGCGTGCGAGCATGTGGATCTTGCGCTGGTCGATTCCGCCAACAGCAGCATCGGCACCGAGATGCATGATATCGAGCGCCTGCATGAGTGGGTAGATCATCTGCGACACCATCGGGTGCGCAACACTTCTTGCGACCTCGCTCATGCTGCGCCTCGCCCGGTTAAGCGTGGTATCCTGCGCCAGCCTGAGCACATTCAACGTATATTCCGGATCCAGCTGGAATTCGCTTCCGTTGACGAACTTTGCCTTATCAAGCCCGAGCGCGATGAAACACTGCTTGTTATACTCTGCAAGTTCTCTCACCTCTTCAAGCGTCCCTTTCTCGTTCAGGTATGCATGTAAATCCGCAAGCAGCACTGTTACCTTAAATCCGGCATTTTGAAGATCGATAAGTTTGTTCACAGTCAGAACGTGACCGAGATGTATCTTTCCGCTCGGTTCGTATCCTGCGTAAGCGGTCGGCGTCTTCTCTGATGTTAGCAGCCCGTTTAAATCATCGATGGTCACGATCTCCTGTGTGTTCCGTGTGATCAAATCATATCTGTCCATCAATCCACCCATTGGGCAGCGATGCGTTTTAATCTTTCCCAGCCCGGAAGACACAAAAGACATAAATTAGAACGCCTCCAAATCAAGCAGCATGGGATCATGCACGGCATGTGATGGTAGAGGATTTATCATCATCGAAGAAAAGAAGTGTTCCGCCTGCAAAGGCACCGGAAAGGCAAAATCGATCAATCTAAGCGAGTTATCTGAGAAGCAGTTGAGTCAGGCACTCGACGGCTCATGTCCTGCCTGCAACGGCACAGGAATCGACCGGATAACAGAGAAGTGCCAGGAATGCAATGGTTACGGGGAAGTCAAGGAATGCAGGATCTGCGGTTCATCGTTCAGCGGAGATGGTGACATCTGCAAGAACTGCACAGAAAAACCATCGGTACACCTACTGAGTAACCTCTGCGACACACAAGACCTTGTGGTGGGCAGCGTCTATGAAGGGACCGTTAATGGGACTGTGGATTTTGGCGCATTCGTTGACCTATCTCGGAGCGTACGCGGACTGATCCATTCGAGCAACCTCAGTTCGGAAGTTAAGGTCGGGGATGTCGTGCATGTGAAGCTAAATAACATAAAGCCGAACGGAAACCTCGAGTTGGTGCCAGTAAAGCTGAAAGAATACGAGATCGTGGAAGTGGAGAAGGAGTACCCTGGATACACAAGTTCCGAACTTCCGAAATGCGTTGGTAAGACCGTATCCATTTCAGGGAAGGTTATTCTGGTAAAACAGACCGCAGGACCGACGATATTCACCATACTCGATGAATCCGGCACGGTCACATGCGCTGCATTCGAGCGTGCTGGCGAGCGTGCATATCCTGATATCGATGCAGACGCCATCGTTACGGTGACCGGTGGGGTTTCGCTCCGAAATCAGGACATACAGATCGAAGTTCTGGCTATGAAGCGTCTGTCCGGGCGCGAGGCGGCAATGATCCACGATCGCATCGAGACTGCTCTCGATTCCACATCCGAGCCACAGGAGATCGACTTCATGATCGAGAGCGATACGCTCTCCGCGCTCAAAGACGGGATGCGTGCGGTTGCAAAGCGGATCAGGAGGGCGATCTTCTCATCCCAGCCAATCGTCATCAGGCACCACGCGGATGCGGATGGGATGACAGCAGCAATAGCGATCGAGCGTGCGATCCTCCCGCTGATACGGGAGGTCGGCGGAACCGATGCCGGGTATCATTTTTATCGGAGGTCGCCATCGAAGGCGCCTTTCTACGAGATGGTGGACATCGTCAGGGATATCTGCTTTGCGCTGGACGATCAGGCACGGCACGGTCAGGACCTGCCGCTTCTTGTGATCGTTGACAACGGATCGACCGAGGAGGACCTGCCCGCATTCAAGCAGACCGCGATCTACGGGATCGATGTCGTCGTGGTCGATCACCACCATCCCGATTCGGCAGTGGATCAGTATCTCTGCGAGCATGTGAACCCGTACCACGTCGGCGGCGACTTCGGGGTCACGGCAGGGATGATATGTGGTGAGCTTGCACGGATGATCAATCCGGAGATCACTGACGAGATAAAGCATCTTCCAGCGGTGGCTGCTCTTGGCGATCGGTCAGAAGCGCCAGAGGCTATGAAGTATATCGATCTCGTCTCTGACCGGTACGAGACGGCAGATCTCCGGGATATTGCGCTCGCACTCGATTATGCGGCATTCTGGCTCAAGTTCCAGGACGGGCGCGGGCTTGTCAACGACATCTTAAACTTCGGAAAACTCGACCGCCACAGGGGGATTGTGAAACTGCTGTGCGAGCAGGCGAGAGGTGCGATTGAGGATCAGTTGACTGTGTGCATGCCGCACGTGCGCACGCAGAGACTGCCGAACGGGGCGTCCTTAAACGTGATCGATCTTGAGCACTTTGCGCACAAGTTCACGTTCCCGCCGCCCGGAAAGACGTCAGGCGAGATCCATGACCGGATCTGTCAGGGAAACGATGATCCTGTGGTGACCCTCGGATACGGTCCTGATTTCGCTGTGATCCGGTCGCGTGGCGTTCTCATGAACATCCCGCAGATGGTGCGGACCCTGCATGATGAACTCGAGGGCGCGGGCGTAAACGGCGGCGGGCATCTCGTTGTCGGGAGCATCAAGTTTGTGGAGGGGATGCGGACAGAGGTCTTACAGCGGCTTGCTGAGATGATCGGGGGGCTTGAGGTTGCTTGAGTTTTCGCGATTCTTCCGGTATGGAATGCGGCACAGCATCGCCCGATAAGCATCGGGTAGCGGGTATCGCCGCAGCCACATTCGCAGGGCGAGCATTTCAACCATCTCAATCACCTGCAATACGCATGTCTGCGATGCCGAATGTGATAAATGATGACAACTCCGGATCTGGTATGCACTTGGTAGATAACTCTGTAATCCCCAATCCGAATCCTGTAATCCCGAACTGACCCTCGAATCTTACGGTGCTGCGAAGGAAACGGGTTATCTGCAAGCGATTCGATGGCTCTTATGATCCGCGGAATTTGTTGCGGGTCAATGCTGTGTAAATCTCGTGCTGCCGAACTCTTCCATCGAATTTCATAAGAGCCCATCTTCTTTCAGCCCTTTCTTAATATCTTCAAATGTTATTGTGGGCTCATCCCGGCGTTCGGCGATGATCGACAGGTCGTGGAGGTCTTCCAAAAGTTCCTCATACTCCCCAATCGAGAGGATCACTGCTGTCTTTTGTCCCTTCCCATCCACAACATACTGTTTCTGAAGCGCGCTCATATTTTTCACCTTGTATCTACTAACCGGGTTGATACTTCATTCTATGGGCAGGAGTTATGATAAATCTACCTTCCCACACGCCGCCTGCAGGATCATCAGCGCATCGAGCGAGGTGACGCTGCCATCGCCGCTGATATCCCAGCGCAGATCGGGCGGGCGGCTGCCGCCTGCGATCCGAAATGCGAAAGCGTTGCGCACCCATCACGGAAGAGTTTATACCAAGTACACACAATGTACGGATGATGACTGGACTTACGAGGATCGATCTTCGGCTTCCCGATGAACTGGTCGAAAAGACCGATATTATTGCCAAACTCGAATATAAGAATCGTACTGACGTAATAAAGAGTGCGCTTTCTGAATATCTCAGAAGAGTTGAAACCACTATGCAACTCAGGGAGAAAGCTGTGGAGTCGTATCTGGACGATAAACTGACGTACAACGAACTTGCAGTGGCAATCGGGCGGCAGAATGCAGAGTCGGTAAAAGTTAGTAAGAGACTGCTTGATAGGAGCGATAGGATTGCGGAAGATATCGCTCGTGGCTGATACATCCGCTCTTGTTTCGCTGGCATCGGCATCTCTGCTGTCACTGGTTTTGAGCGAATTTGATGTGGTTGTGACCGATATCGTTGTCGGTGAACTTGATGCCATGAGTAC
>DAOURL010000084.1 GCA_030625165.1 Methanosarcinales archaeon
TTCTGGGTTGGGTCGAGTGATTGGTCTGATGCCGCATCTGACGTTGGTCTCGGCGTCGATCTTGTAACGGATGACGCTTGCGTTGCGGTGCCGATGGTCACAGTATCATTGAACCAGTCGGCAGGTATTTTAAGGGCTTCTATATCGACAAGCAGACCTTCGGATATATCCATGGTACTGGCATCTCCTTGCGCTCCCACTGCCTCAAAGATAATCCTTGCTATATATCCTGAGCCGCTCACTCCGTCAGCGCCGGGGAGATTGAAGGTCACACGGACTCTACCCCCCTCCATTAAACGCCACTTACCTTCCGTCGGCACCTCCGTATCATCTACACTTCCGGGCTCAACATCGACAAAACTCACAACGTCCGGATCAAATGAGAGATCGAACTGCCCGGAGTCGAGGTTGGTAACATCTTCGATATCGATAGTCACCTCAAACGTTCCAGGTACGAATTCAGGAGCATTGACCATGACGCTGACGTTTGCTTCCGGTTCCTCGTCTACTGCACCGGTTGCGGGCATCACAAGAACTGCAACAAACGTAAGTACCAATAACATCTTTTTCATAACCGATTCCATCGTTGTAATCTCATTTTTCAAACCATCGCGTTCGCTGTGATATAAACATTTCGGTTTTCGATATTCAGATAAAATGACATGCCACACGATGCCCCCCTCCAATTTCGACAAGTTTCGGCTCCTCGATCACGCACCGCCCTCCTTTTCGCGGACATCGCGTATGAAACCTGCACCCCACGGGTACATCGATCGGACTCGGAGTCTCTCCTTTTAGGAGTACCCGTTTCCTCCCTTCAGCCCCCGACTCCGGTCGGATTGCGGCAGAGAGGAGTGCCTGTGTGTACGGGTGCCTTGCAGAGTCGAACAGATCGCGGGTCTCTCCGATCTCAACCAGCTTCCCAAGATACATGACCGCGATTTGGTCAGCCATGATCCGGACGACATCGAGATCATGGGAGATGAAGAGATACGTGTGATCAAACTCCCTCTGCAGATCCTTCATCAGATTCAGGATCTGCGCCTGAACCGAGACGTCCAGCGAGGATGTGGGCTCGTCAGCGATGATCAGGTCAGGATTCATCGCAAGAATCCTTGCGAGCACAACACGCTGATTCTGACCGCCGCTCAGTTGATATGGATAGCGATTGATATGTTCCGGATTGAGTCCCACGGTCCCGATCAGTTCTCTGATCTTCTGCGATCGTTCATACTTCGGAATCGTACCATGCACTTTCAAAGGCTCTGCGATGCTCGTTCCAATCTTCATCCTCGGGTCGAGCGATGAATCAGGATCCTGAAAGATCATCTGCATTCTCGGTCTGATCTTCCGAAGTTCTCTTTTTTTCAGCGACAAGAGATCGATGCCATCGAATAACACCCTCCCGCCAGTCGGCTTGATCAATCGCAGGATCAATCTGCCTACCGTTGTCTTTCCACATCCGCTCTCCCCAACCAGTCCCAGTGTCTTACCCTTCTCGATACGGAATGAAACGTCATCAACCGCCTTAACACGCCGTTTTCGTATCATCCCGGATAAAAAGTATTTTGTCAGCCCCTCAACTTCGAGCATGAAAACACCTCACAAAATGTCCACCCTCCACCTCAATCATCTCAGGATGCTTTTGTCTGCATACGTCTGTTGCATACTCGCATCTCGGATGAAACCTACATCCCTCAGGAAGATCGATCAAGGAGGGGGTCATGCCCGGTATCGGCACAAGCCCCCTATCCGGGAGCGAGCCTAAGAAACCTCTGGTGTATGGGTGCAGCGGGTCTTCAAAGATCTCCCTTAGGGTCGCATATTCCACCAGTTCTCCTGCATACATAAGCGCTATCCGATCACACAACTCCCTCGCAACGCCGAGATCATGTGTTATGAGAAGCATCGCCTTCTTTTCTGTCACCTTTTTTATCAATTCAATGATCTGTGCCTTTATCGTGACATCGAGACCTTTTGTGGGTTCGTCTGCGATGATGAGTGAGGGATCACATGCAAGCCCCATCGCAATCATCACGCGCTGTTTCATTCCCCCGCTGAACTCGTGTGGATATTCATTCGCCCGTCCGGATGGCGACGGGATTTTGACCGCATCGAGCATCTCGATTGCTTTCTCTTTCGCATCCCTCTTATTCAGTCCCTGGTGGAGTTGAATCGCTTCTGCAATCTGCGCTCCCACGCGCATGACCGGATTTAAGGAAGTTGTCGGGTTCTGGAGGATCATTGCAATCTCTTCACCCCTGACTTTCCTCATCTCTGCCTCATTTACTTCGAGAAGGTTCCTTCCCGCACACATAACCTTTCCCTCTACCGTTGCAGTTGGGGGCAAAAGGCGCATGATCGTAAGTCCAAGCACCGTTTTTCCACATCCGGTCTCGCCGACCAAGCCGAATGTTTCTCTCGCTCTTATCGAGAGGGTGATTGTGTCCACAGCTCGTACGATGCCGTCCGGGGTCGGAAAATGGGTTTTCAGATCGAGTATCTCAAGTGAACTCATTCAACCACCACCCGTCTTGGGTCCAGTATGTCCCTGAGCCCATCACCAAGGAGATTGAACGCAATGACCAGAAGCATTATCGCAAATCCCGGAAGGATTGTGAGATATGGCGCTGTTCGCATGTATACACGTCCGGCGTTTAACATCGCACCCCATTCAGGCGTCGGTGGCTGCGCACCAAAACCGAGAAAGCTCAATGCCGCTGCTGCAAGTATCACATAAGCCATGCCGATCGTTGCCACCACGATTACCGGAGCGATGATGTTCGGAAGAATGTGACGCGCCATGATATAGCTGTCACGTGCGCCAAGCGATCGTGCGGACTCCACAAACTCCTTCTCCTTAAGCGACAGTACCGAACCCCGAGTAACCCTGGCGTAGCTTGTCCATTCTATCGCCACGAGCGCGATCATGACACTCGCAAGCCCTCGCCCGAGCATGCCCGCGATCACCACAGCCAGAAATATGCTCGGGAGGGAAAGGGTGGCATCAACGAAACGCATGATCACGGAATCGGAGATCCCGCCATAGTACCCTGAAACCACCCCTAAAGTGACCCCGATCACTGTTGATATGCCGACCACGGTGATCCCGACCGCAAGCGAGATTCTGGCGCCGTATAATAGCCTCGAAAGGACGCATCTTCCCAGATGATCCGTTCCAAGCGGGTATTTGGATTCTGTGAATGGCGATATCAGCCGATCCCCCAGACGCACATCCGTGGGATCGTTTGGTGATAGATGTGGTGCGAAGATCGCCATGAGAACGAGCAAGACGATTATAGTGAGACCGAGCATGGCGGACCTGCTCTCTCTTACTCGCGCTACAGCGCCCATAACTCGACTGTTGTGCTTATCATGCCGCTTCATAGTGTATCCTCGGATCAATGTACCTGTATGAGATGTCAACAAGCAGGTTGATCGCCACAAAGAGAACCGCTACAAACAGGATGCAGCCCTGAACCATCATGTAGTCCCTCATGTTTATCGAATCAACCGTCAATCTGCCAATGCCGGGCCATCCGAAGATCGTCTCGACCACGATCGAACCGTTGAGGAGGTATCCGAAGTTAAGTCCGACCATGGTCACGACCGGGATCAGGGCGTTCTTGAGCGCGTGTTTACCGATAACGATCCGTTCAGAGACGCCTTTTGCACGAGCTGTCTGTATGTAGTCCTGCCCGAGTGCTTCAAGCATACTCGACCGCATCAGCCTCGCAGTGATCGCAGCAGAACCGGTTCCAAGCGTTATAGCGGGCAGCAGGATATGCTCAAGATCGCCGCCATCGCCGTAACCGGCTACAGGAAGCCAGTGCAGGTACACCCCGAAGAGCAGCATGAGCAGGAGCCCCAGCCAGAAGTTCGGCATGGAGACTCCGAGCGATGCGCCGACCATGCAGGCGACATCTACAGGGGAGTTTTGTTTGATTGCAGAGATGATCCCGAGGGGAATCGAGATTGCAAGTGAAATGATCAGGCTTACAACCGAAAGCTTGAATGTAGCTCCAAACGCCTTTTTTATGTGGTCAAAGACCGGGTTTTCGCTCTGGTACGAGTATCCGAAGTCGCCATGCAGAACATTGTTCAGCCATATCAGATACTGGGTATGGAGTGGTTTGTCCAGCCCCATCTTGATTCTGAATTCCTCTACCGATTTCGGGTTCGCACTACCATCAGGTCCCGTGCACAGGGTCTCTGCGGGATCGCCCGGTGCAAAGTATATGATCGAGAAGCTCACCACCGAAACGAGGAGCAGCGCAGGAATCAACTGAAGTATTCGTTTTAATATATAATCAATCACGTCATTGCACGTCCTGGCTCATTTAAGTCTGTTGAGTTTTGCTATTTTTCCCCAAGTGCTAAAAAGAGAGACGGTTTGTTTGCAATTCGATATGATAGGGATCTGTTTTTATTTTCAAACTCCTTAAGTTTTTCAAGAGTGTCTACTGATATATTCTTTAATCCGGCTTCGGTAAACAGATCAACGATGTGGTTTGACCCACTTCCATTAAAAAATGGCAATTGATCTTTTATGTTGGCATAGTAACTCATAAACATACGCGGACTTCGTTTTTCAGTCATAAAAGCGATTATCCCGCCAAGAAGTCTGCGTAAACGCATGTCTATTGTATGATCGTGCCACCTTCCATCGATCAGCATGATTTTGCCACCGGATTTCACAGCACGACTCCATTCATTGATGGCAATTCCAGGACTTGGCAACGTCCAGAGAAGGTGCCTGTTTATCACAATGTCAAAGGTTTCATCTTCAAACGGCAAGTTTTCCGCATCGCAATGCATAAAATCCACAGTTAATTTTAGTTTGCCAGCGTTATGCTGTGCTTTTTCCAACATGCCTCTGGAGATGTCCATTCCCGTTACGCTATGTCCCATTTCCGCAAAAAGCAGAGCCAGAAATCCAGTACCGGTCCCAACATCTAAAATCTTAAGGCTTTCATCTGTTCTGATCGCATCTTTTAATATTCCCTTCCAGAAGTGTCGCACCTCATTTTGTGAGTTATACCTATTTTCGTCATAAGTCTGGCTTCTCTTGTCCCAATACATCCCGATAACACTTTTCACATCCATTAGCAAAAACCTTTATATAATCACGAATGTTGAATAAAAAAAATAACTAAGCAAGATGACACGCGAAACCGCATGCCATCTTGCCTGCTATTCGAACTCCTGTACCACTATCGTCCGATATACATATTCTTGGTGAGGAAGGTTATCTCGTTTGGATATATCTCATAACCTATCACGTCGATATGGTGCCCAACAAGCTCTTTTTCATGGAAGATGAACATCTCAGGAGATTCTTCCACGATGATCTCCTGTGCCTGGTCGTAGTAGTCCTTCCTGGTTGCCGGATCCATTTCTGTCCTTGCCGATGCCAGAAGCGAGTCGACTGTGGCATTCGAGTACTGGGTCCACCTGTTCTCCTTGTAGTCGGCTGTTGAGTCGAAGTGCGCGGTCAAGTAGTAGTCAGGATCGCCGCTCGGCGCAACACCGTACGAATAGAACGCCATATCATAGTCGCCATTTTCCATGTCGATCTTTATGGCGGACGATCCAAGAAGCTCGACAGTCACATCGATTCCGATATCCTCGAGCTGTGACTCAATAACCTCCACACTGGGTTGCATCGCAGCCCGGGTGGTGTATGTCTTGATGTTGAGCGTGAAGTCCTCACCACTGCTGAGTTCCAGCACATCATCATCATCAATATCGGTTATTCCAGCGTCCGCGAGAAGTTCGAGTGCCTTAGCCTGGTTATGCGAATATCCAGTGAGATCGTCGTTTGCCCATGGGAAGATCGATGGGAATACTCCCTTGGCTGGTACGCCGCCAACGCCTTCAAGCGCCGTATCAACGACCTCGTCACGGTCGATTGCGTAGTTGATCGCCCGTCTCACCCTGATGTCGTCGAGGGGTGCTCTTCCGGGTTCGGGGTCCGTGTTAACGAACATGAAGTATAGGCGCAGCGTCTCCTTACTGACGACATCCAGATTAACATTGTCCTCTATCGTGCTCACCTGCGGATATGGAAGACCTCGCGCCACATCGACATCCCCGCTTTCCAGCATCGTTGCCCTTGTAGTACTGTCACTGACGTAGGTCAGGGTAACATCTTCGAGCTTGACTCCGCCACCCCAGTAATCAGGGTTCCTGACGACCGATAGACTTGCCCCAAACACGTTACTATCATACATGAAGGGACCTGTACCCACCGGATCGCTGACGAGATCAATTTCTTCATCAGCGCTCACCATGGATACGAGCGGATCAGTCAAGCTTGCTATCGTCGGAGCATACGGATCAGTTGTTGTGATACGTACTGTGTAATCACCTGCTGCAACGATCGATTCAATGTGGTCATACTCACTGCTCCGCGAATTTAACACATCCGTAACCCGTTCGATGGAGTATACCACTGCGTCGGCATTGAAGGGAGTACCATCGTGGAATATAACACCCTCTCGCAGATGGATATCCCATACAGTATCACTTACCTGTGTATACCCTGTGGCAAGTTCCGGTGTAAGTTCCATCTCATCGTTGTACTTGAATAGCGTCTCATAGATGCCAGCCTTTCTCACATACCAGCCAGTCCACTTAAACGCCGGATCAAGTGTGTTATCCTTCGGTCCGAAGATCATTACCGCATTCAGGCTTCCTCCAGGGAATGGTTTCCGTTCAAGGATTATGAGCTCGATAAAGGTCACATCCTGCATGTTTATGTCCTCGTCCTGATTTGCATCGGCTGATGTAGTCTCAGAATCGTATTCAAGGATCATGCGCTCGACCTTGGTCACGTCCTGCATGTTAATCCGCGTGTCTTCATTCGCATCTCCGAAGAGCTCTGCACTTACGGATGGCATCGATGCCAGAAGCATCGCGCTTACGATTAAACCGATTATTCCAAATTGGATTTCTCTTTTCATATATGTTACCTCCTTTGTTTTGCTAATTATTCGTTTACTTGGTTCGTTGCAGGTGAGCGTCATACACTCACCTCATCGTCGATCCAGACTGACGGTATCCTGCCCGACTTAGTATCAACGAGCAGCCCGTCAGATATTGCAAGAGCACTGGTATCTCCGGATGTACCCGTTACCGTGAAGTGGATCGTTGCAAGTGTGCCTGATCCGCCCACTCCGTTAGCGCCTGGTAGATTGAATAGCACCCTGACTGTGTCAGAATCTCTAAATGTCCAATCCTCCAGTGGTACTGTGGTTGCGCCCATACTTCCTGAATCGATACCGGTCACGTTCACAACATCCGAGTCAAACGACAGATCAAACTGCCCTGAATCAAGGTTGGTCACGTCTGCAATGTCTATCGTTGCATCGAACGTTCCGGATACAACTTTCGGAGCATTGACCGTGACAGGTACGCCTACCGTTATTACATCGTCGAACCAGAGCGCGGATATTTCATCCGACCCGATATTGACGAGCAGTCCATCGGATAAGTCAAGGATGCTCGTATCTTCGGTCATGCCCAGCACCTCAAAGTGGATCGTTGCAAGTGTGCCTGATCCGATTACTCCAGTTACATCTGGCATATCAAAGACTACCCGGACGAGCTTATCGCAATCCCATCTATCTGTGCCGTGCATGACTGCCCAGTCATCGACTGGAACCGTTGTGCCGTCGATGGAACCTGAACTGACTCCGGTCACGTTCACAACACTCGAATCGAACCACAGATCGAACTGCCCCGAATCAAGATCTGTTGCATTATATATCTCTATCGTAGCATCGAATGTGCTTGACACCGCTTCTGGAGAATTGACGATAGCTGATGTCTTCACCGCCGTGATCCGATCGTCAAACCAGAGCGCGGATATTTCATCCGACCCGGTATCGACGAGCAGTCCATCGGAGAGGTCAAGGATGCTCGTATCTTCGGGTATGCCCAGCACCACCTCAAAGCTGATCGTTGCAAGTGTGCCTGATCCGCTCACTCCAGTTACACCTGGCATATCAAAGACTACCCGGACGAGCTTATCGCAATCCCAGTTATCTGTGCCGTGCATGACT
The DNA here is from genome assembly GCA_030625165.1 of Methanosarcinales archaeon. Taxonomy (GTDB): domain Archaea; phylum Halobacteriota; class Methanosarcinia; order Methanosarcinales; family Methanogasteraceae; genus Methanogaster_A. The sequence continues at coordinate 8,067 of DAOURL010000084.1, forward strand.
GCCCAGTCATCGACTGGAATCGTTGTGTCATCGATGGAACCTGAACTGACTCCAGTCACGTTCACAACACTCGAATCGAACCACAGATCAAACTGCCCCGAATCAAGATCTGCCGCATTGTAGATCTCTATCGTAGCATCGAATGTACCAGACACCACTTCCGGCGCATTGACACGAACTTGCGTCTTCTGCGCCATCGAGAGTATCATGAGCGCGTCGAGTGAGTTCACCTTTCCATCACCACTCACATCCACACGTTCGACATCAGGCGTGATGCTCCCGACTGACATCTGCAGCGCGAGCAGTGAATCCGCTGTGGTGATCCTGTCATCGCTGTTTGCATCGCCGACTATCCCAGCCGATGCTTGTGCGCTGAACGCTACAAGAGCAATCAGCGCGCAGTAGATCATGTATATTGCTTTCATTGTTACACTTCCTTTATTATTCTCTCCTGAACACGAGATATGCTGCCGCAAGCACACCTATCGCAAATATAGACCCAAATCCGGGTGTTTTGGATTCGGTCGCACCTGCCGGAACCGATGTCTTGGTCTCGGTCGTAGTCTTATGCACAACACTTTCGACACCGTCCCAGCTTGCAGGTATCGCCTCTGCCATGGTATCGACGAGTAGTCCGTCGGATATTTCCATCACGCAATCTCCAGGAACTACTGTCTCAAAGTGTATCGTTGCAAGCGATCCGGATCCTGAGACGCCATCGACGCCTGGAAGATTGAAGAGCACCCGAATGGTGTTTTTATCAATCAAAGCCCAGTTATCTATCGGTATGGCAGTTCCACCGATGTTCCCATCACCGACGCTTGCAACGTTCACGGCAGCCGAATCAAAATAGAGATCGAACTGCCCCGAATCAAGATCAACGGCATTTTCGATCTCTATTACGACACTGAAATCACTGTCCACGCTCTCGGGAGCATTGACGCTGACACCTGTCTGGTACGCTGCTACAGGAGTTGCAAGTATTATCGATGCCATAGAAATTATGATAATTGTTGATAGTATTTTTGATATCATTAGAGTTATGTTACGAAAACACATCATTAATAAACGTTTCGTATGGAAAATTATGAAGTGATCAACTTTAAATATGTCTTTCAACATTGATATGTAATATGATTGAATTGGTCTTGATAATAATCGCAGCAATGGCATGCTACGTGTTCTTGGCTTATTTGGAACATAAGAAGAAGATCGACCTGATAGACAGGGGACTCTGGAAGCCGGAAGAAAAGCAAGAAAAACCTGAACACAAATTACTTACCGGATTGTTCTTCTTTTTATTAGGGATGGTGCTTCTGATAAAGTCATACTCCGTCGTAGAACCGGACTTGGTGGATGTATTACAGATTTCAGGATTATTAACAACCGTGGCTGGAATAGTGTTGATGGTTGCTTACGTTGTTGGTAAAAAGGCTCTTACGTCAGTTTAACCCGGATGGCAGCGGCATCACACAGCGTCTCGCTTTAGGTTCTGTCAGCACACTATCCGGGGATCGCATTCTCATGTTCGCGGAATTATCAGGTCTTCCATCCGATTACAGGCGATGAGTTGATTTCCACGCAACTCTAAATTCTTCGGATCTGCATCAGCACAAACAAAACAGCAACGAATGCAACCAGTGTACATGTGGCGCTGAGGTGTTGCTCCATATCACCCTCTTCGGAAGAATCTTGTGTCAGTGCAGGGTCTGTGTGCATTTCGGTGATGTGTGTTTTTGTGGGGGCTGGAGTTGGTTCTTTAACTGTT
>DAOURL010000012.1 GCA_030625165.1 Methanosarcinales archaeon
CAAACTCACCCGACAGCGAGTAATCGATGCCATCTGCGCTCCACTGAAGCGAGTTCCTGCCAAAAATCGACGTAAACTCTCCGTCAGTACCATTGATGCTCACAATCTCTGGTTCACCCATCGCAGGTTTTAACTGACCTGAACCATCGCTGACGCATTCCCTGAGGTGCAGTATCCCGGACCCATTTGTGTATTTCAGCGATAATATCTCCTGCCCGCTGCCATAGAGATCGCCAAGCAACATCGCGTGGTCGAATTCATATCCATCCGGCAGGTACGACGGCATCCTCGGATCAAACGTGAGGTTCGCCCTCGCCTCATCAAGTGGCATCTCCTTGGGAATCATATCCTCAAGCGAGGTCTCCACAACCTCGGCTCCAGCAGGCGCCTCGAATATGAACTCGCTATCCGGAATTCCGGTGTTAAACGCAATATCCCTGTATTCCACCTTCGAGATGGGATTGTCGTCCTTGTCGTACATCTCCATCCCGATAAGCATCCAGTTTTCACGATCGACCCATACGCGCATCCCGGTGATGGGTCCCATCTCGACTCCATCCTTTGGCGACACATTGAGCCGATATGTGCTCCGGGAATCGATAGTCTCGATGCCTTCGAGGGATATGTCAGTCTCGTCCAGAATGCCCTTGACGATCTGGGTATACTCCATCTCAGATGTTCCATCCCCCATGTCAGGGAGTTCCATCTTCGTTACCCGATTCTTTGCAGGGTCGTACGTCCACATCGTGCTGCCGTTTGTGACCATCACCATGCCGGCTACTTCTGCTGGCTCGGCGTATTCCATGCGACTCTTATCCGGCGCTTTGTTCATCATCAACGCCCGTTCCGTAGCCACCTCTCCACCATACGACGATGTCATAATCACTGTGGCTGAGAAGTCCTCTATCGACTCCTGTTTCGCCTCCATCATGGACGCGATATCATCTACAGACATCTCAGACGCCTGATCGACGCATCCTGTGAGCAGGACGGCTGCAAGGACGATTAAGGCTAATGCAATCTGTTTCGTCTGTTTCTGCATCTCCCATACCTCGCATAAATAAAAAAACACGGAGTCATGTCATCGACTCCGCTACGTTCACCAGTTCGTCCTTCTCAAGCGTACCAAACAGCGAATAGCTGATACCACCTGCGCTCCACTGAAGCGCGTTCATGCCAAACATGGACGTAAACTCTCCATCGGTACCGTTGATTTCCACAATCTCAGGTTCACCAGTCCCCCGTCCGGACTGTTCCGTATCGTCGCTGATCCACTCGGATAGATGCAATCGCGCATCTCCGTTCAGGTATTGCAGCGATACGACATCCCGCTCGCCACCAATCACCATCACGTGGTCTAACTCGTATCCTTCCGGCAGATATGAGGGGGTTCTCATATCGAATGTGAGGTTTGCTCTCGCCTCCTCAAGCGTCATCTCTTTGGGCATCAAATCCTCAAACGATTCCTCTACAACCTCGGCGCCTTCCGAAACCTCGAATATGAACTCGCTGTCAGGGATACCGGTGTTGAACGTTATGTCCCTGTATTCAACCTTCACCATGGAATTGCCGTCCGCATCGTACATCTCTGTCCCGAGAAGCATCCAGTTTTCACGATCGACCCATACGCGAGTACTTACAAAAAGTCTGCTCGTAGTTTCGTTCTTCGGCGTTGCTTTGATCACATAAGTGCTCCGTCCGCCGACATCCTCGATGCCTTCGAGGGCTATGTCGTTCTCGTCCAGAATGCCTTTGACGATCTGGGTATAATCCATCTCAAAAGGCTTATCCCCTGCATCAGGGAGTTCCATCTTCGTCACCTGATTCTTTGCAGGATCGTACGTCCACATCGTGCTGCCGTTTGTGACCATCACCGTGCCTGCAAGTTCGGCTGGCTCGATGTATTCGATGCGACTCTTGTCTGGCGGTATCGTCACTATCCGTGCCTGCATAGTCATATCCTCTCCGCCAAACGATGAGATCATGACCATCGTTGCTGAGAAGTCTTCTATCGACTCCTGTTTCGCCTCCATCATGGACGCGATCTCGTCTGCGGACATCTCAGACATCTGATCGACGCATCCTGTGAGCAGGACGGCTGCAATGACGATTAATGCTGATGCGATCTGTTTCGTCTGTTTCTTCATCTGTTCTCTCATCCTCCGATATTGTTTCTGTTCTTGAAGTTACTTATTTCTAACTCCATGTTAGATATAAGTAACATTGGAGTATAAAAAAGTTTCGGAACTATGCCTGACGGTCGCGGTTGCCAGGCATCCCACGTCCATTGACTTACAATGGCGGCTACATTGCAACTTATCAAATTCCGGATATGGCGCCGGCTATGATGCCAAATGCAACTACCAGAAGAACGGCTATTAAAATACCTACTATAAGCGTAGCGATCCCATAAACAGTCATCTGCCCGTAATAACCACAAATAGTCCAGAATGGGGTTATTTCATCGTTTGACATCGATTTATGAATTAACCACCCTATTCCGCATGGAACCAACATTAAATTCAGAGAAATTGCCCCAACTATTGTATAACCAATATTTGGCTCTTTAATCGTTATTATTTCACCAGTCATACACGATCACCTCAAATATCATCTCTTCAGGAGTTTTTCTGGGAAACTGATAAAACTTTCCACCCGGAGGAGAATTGCCAACTCAGGCGTTGGCGCCGGATTGAGACTCTGGTTATCCGCCCGGTATCGATGTACCGCCGAGATCATAGCCCGAGAACCTCTTCCATGCCGTGCACCCCAATCGGCGCATCCATCACCCACCGTGCGGCTTTGATCGCACCGCCTGCAAACGCCTGCCTGCTGTGCGCCTGATGCTTAATCTCGATCCGCTCGCCATCGCCTGCAAATAGCACGAGATGATCGCCGATGATGTCGCCGCCCCTGATCGCGTGGATGCCGATCTCATCGCCCCGCGGAGCGAGTCCCTCACGCCCGTAGACCCGTTCTTTGCCCCCAAGAGCCTTGCTGATCACGTCAGCCGCATGCATCGCTGTTCCTGACGGCGCATCCTTCTTGTGGCGGTGGTGCGCCTCAACGATCTCGATATCCCAGTCGCCGATGTATGCGGCGGCTTCGGCAAGTAGTTTCCAGAAGACGTTGACTCCGACCGAGAAGTTAGGCGCAATCACGGCAGGGACTTTTCCGGCTATGATCCCTGCGATCTCATCCTGATACGGTTCGAGACCGGTCGTCCCGAGAACGATGGCAACACCGCTCTCTACAGCGGCTCTGACGTTTCCGACGGCGGCATCCGCGATTGTGAAATCGATCAGAACGTCAGGAGAAGTGTCTGCAAGAAGCATATCGATCTTGCGGGCATCTGATACCCGGACATCGCCTGCGCCAGCAGCGACACCAGCACCAGCACCAACCGGCATTCCGATGTCATGGATGTCAAACGCTGCCACCAGTTCCATATCTGGCGCATCGCCGACATTCTCGATTATAAGCGATCCCATGCGCCCGAGTGCACCTGTTACTGCAACTGTTATCGTGACTTCCTCCTCGCTACAAGCAGCGGGGCTTCCTGATTCATAGCGGTTGCTCATGCAACCATCTCCACAGGCGTTAATTCCCCGCAGTCCGCGGGTACAGCTCTGTTTTTGATATTGATTGCAGCGTTGTGATCCCGCCCCATGACCGCCCCGCAGTTCGGACATCGATACGTCCTCTGTGAGAGTGGCATCGACTGGATACAGCCGCAAACCGAACATTGCTTTGATGTATTTCTCGGATTAACCAGTTCTACAATCCCACCAGCTTCTTCCGCTTTGTAGGTCGTTAGACTGATCAACGTCCCCCAAGATGCATCATGGATTGATCTTGCAAGATGGTGGTTTTTAACCATGTTTTCGATCTGCAAGTCCTCAAATATGATTCGGTCGTAGGCATCTGCGAGTATCCGGCTTGCTTTGTGCAGATAGTCCTTTCGAGCGTTTCTGACTTTACGATATATCCCTGCAAGGATAATCTTCTGCTTATTCCGGTTACTCGATCCTTTCTTCTTCCGTGATATGCCTCTATGCGCTTTCCGGAGCTTCGAGTCGTACTTATCCAGCGTTTTAGGATTCTCGATCTCTGTACCGTCTGATAGTGTTGCGAGTGTGTTGATTCCGACATCCACACCAACAGAGGTCTTAATCTCCTTTTTCTCTGTGTTTGGAAGTTCCACGCTGAAGGATGCATACCACTGGTCACCATCGCGTATGATTGTGCATGTTTTGATCTTTCCTTTGATCTCTCGATGCCGGAAGATTCTTATCGCTCCGATCTTTGAGAGATAGAGTTTGCCGTCTTTGATCTTGAATCCGGATTGTGGATATGTGAACGAATCGTAACGGTCATATCCTTTGAATCTTGGATAGCCAGGAGTTTCACCATTTTTCACGCGTCCAAAGAATGCTTTGAAAGCTTTATCAAGTCTGCGAAGAACATCCTGCGCAACCTGTGAATATATGCCAAGATTCTGGTATTTTAACTGTCCTGCCTGCTGATTATAGTTTAATCCAATGCCACAGCGGTCATAAGCATTCTTACGGTCTTCAAGCATCTCATTGTAGAGGTGCCTGCAGGCAGTTAGGCAATATATTAATATTTGTACTTGATCCTCTGTTGGATACAGCCGGTATTTGAAAGTCCGTTTTGGCACGATACTTGTATTGGATGAAGTGATATATGTAGTTTATGGAAGCCAAAACAACCACTTGGCAGCATTCATCCCGGCTACAAGTAGTGGAGTCTTCTGCCGCGTATCTATAAGATCACCTGTATCCATCTATCCCCAAGTCGTCTAATATATTCGCACCATGGATGCTGCCCGCCCTTCAGACAGTCCTGAACTGCCCGAACAGATTGTCCCGCCCGATCCGGTGCAGTCTGGATCGTACGAGTACGGCAAGCTGCGATACATCCCCCTTCTTCGCAGAGACTGGTGCAACCGTATCGATCCACTGCCTCCATGGCGGGAGAAAGTCGAAACGCTCCACAATCTGATCGAGCGCATCATCTCGATCGGTTACCAGATCCATCTTATTTGCCGCGATAACCGTATCGATATCGAGATCTGACAAAAATTCAAACAATTCGATGTCAACCGGTATCTCGCCCCTTTCTGACCATCTATCCACGATATCGCAAAAAACGTTTGCATCGATCACCTGAACGGCACAGAGGATGCGGTCGCAGTTGTCTTCAATATAATGGATGATCGAATTCTTTATGCGCTCCTGAACCACATCCGGGACACCGTGCAGAAACCCATAACCCGGCAGATCGGTTATCAACATATCTCTAAACGTTATATGTGTCGGTTTCCTCGTGACGCCGGGGCGCCTCCCTGTTTTGACGCTTCTGCCGGTCAGTCTCTTGATCAGCGATGACTTCCCGACGTTTGATCTTCCCGCGAAGATTATCTCATGATTGATTGCCATCTCTGGTGACCTCTGTCTGCGTACTCGTCTGGATTGTGACTGCTTTTGAACGGATCTTCATTGCCAGATACTCTTGCAGGTCCAGTTGAAAGTTCTTTGAACTGCTCAGAAAGCTGTTTATAAGCGATGCCTGCTGCCTACTCCATACCTCGTTTGGCACTGATTTCACCCACTTGCTGTAACGGCGTATGAATGTCAGACGCTCTTTTCGGTTCTGTTCCCTGTCAAATTTCAATTCCATAATCGGTTGCATCCACATCAAACTCTTCAAGGAAATTTTGGGTCTTTGGCATCTCGCGTTGCGGTGACCAAAACTCTGGAAACTTTTTGATATTTTCGAAATAAGGTTTCGAAAAACCACAGAGGACACAGAGTGACACAGAGGGGGCGAAAGATGAAAATAGCAACTCTCTGTGATCCTCTGTGCTCTCCGTGGTTTAACCTTCCTTACCATAACTGGATCCTCCGGAAGAGTGAAAAAGTGCACGCACTCGCTAATTACCAGAGAGCCAAAATTTTTCAGAGCTTTATTCGTTAAGAGGATTTTGTTTTGGATGTTCATTTTTAATGGATATCTCTCTCCAATCCTAATCAAGAATTGCTCTTCAGTAGTTAACATTTTTACACCAAACCGCATCTATTTTTGTAACTTTCTACCGCCGTCTGCACGCGCCCTGCAACCCTACGCATCCATCGCCTCTGAGAGCATCTCGCTTAACTCGTGTCTCAACGATTCCCCTTCCGAAAAATCCCCCGCGGTCGTTATGATGCGCAGTTCCTGTGCCGACGTGCCGGAGGAGATTAAGAGGCGCAGATTGCCTCGTGCGTCAGAGCGCAGCACCTTTGCAGTGGTCTTTCCGCCGGCGGCCCCCTTGACGCTGATGATCGTGGGAATGATCCGCTTTACCTTCGGATGCCATGCTACGATCTCCGCGGCCTTCCTTCCGGTTCTGCCACCGATTATGGTGGTGTGCGATCCGCCGAGTTTATTCTGGGACATGACATCCTATTGTGCAAGATCACACATCAAGAAACCCTTGCACGATACCGAGCATGTTCTGGTTTCCCGACTTAATCCTTCCTCATGCGCTTTCTGATCAGCACAGCCGCCAGACACGCAAGGATCGCAAGAATGCCAGCAAATCCGGGCTCCCTGCGCACAGGAGTCTTCGCGGTCTCAACAGTCATGCCAGACCCGCCAGTACTAGTATCAGCGGATGCTACCGCTGCAGCTGCAGCTGCCATTTCTGCTTCTGCCTTGAGCTTTTCAGCGGCGGCGCCGATTGGCTCGGTTCCATTCACAATCAGTATCGGCATCTCAGAGACGCTTATCGCCGCGTATTGCGTGAGATCAACGAACTCGACCACCGCAGGAGGAAGCATCACAGTCCGGTTCGGATCGATCTCGTATTCGAACAGTTCCTCTGCGCCGGATTCGAGTACCCTCGTCACAGAGAATGTGCCACTGTCTTCATCGATGACGATACCGCGCACCGGTATCGCTCCGACCAGTTCAGACTCCATCGGAATCTGATCGGTAATCTTTACGGATGCTGGTCTATCTCCGTCATTTTTCACGCGCACAACGATCTTCGCAGTCTCATTTTGAGTTATATTGACTGGATCTACCGTCTTTGTCACTACGATGTACGGACCATGCACTTTGACCTGCTGCGAGTATGAAACCACGCTGTAATTATATCCGTTCTCTGTCCAGTTAACGGTCGCGCTCCCGAGTTTGTAGGTTCCGGGCTTCATGAGACTCACAGGGTATGCGCACGTCATTATCTTACCAGGTTCCAACGAAAAGTCCCAGTCCCATTGGTCCGGTCCCATCTCAGGCATTCTGAGCATATCCACAGGAAGCGCAGACTTCCATTTATTGAAATCAGTGGTTGCAGGCGTGTGCCACGCAACACTCGGGACATCTGAGAGTCTTATCGATGGAATCTCGTACTCGCCCCAGTTTATGACCGTAAGGAATATATACGGCTCGTAATTCTCGTGTATCACATAAGTGACCTCGGCGGTGTACGCCTCTGCCGTCTCCTCCGAGACAATCGCATAATCATCCGTCCCGATCGCCTTCTTCACCTCGAGTACCGGAAGGATCTCAATGGTTGTCGAGTTGTCTGTGAACTGGTATTTCTTCTTCTTCAAATCTTCATAAGTGAGATTCACCCATATCGCATATTTCGTCCGTTCCGGTATCGATGGAGTCTTGAAATAGACCGTGTACGTGATTTCATCCTTGCCCACCTTCTCATCCATCACCATATCAGAAGCCCCCTCGAACCAGTCCTTCCCTTCATCACTGCGTATATTTATCGGAAGTTTTGTGGTTCGATCGGTCATGGCATCACCTGTGCCGCGATATGCCTTCACCATCTCGCAATCCGGCGGATATTCCCCATTGAGCATCTCCATCGGCTTCACAGAGAACCATGCATTCACGTGGTACGCGCGCATCTCGCTATTCTTCAGTTTGATCTCTGCCTTAAAGACCGAGTTCGATCTGAATTCGGACATCTCATCCTCGTCATCACCGCCCGGAAGAATCGTCTTTACATCCGCCTCAAACTCCGCCGGTTTCCTGACAAGGTACCTGATGGTTGCTTTCTCACTCTTCGGATCGGTGCAGAAGCAGTCTTCCGTTGCAAACTCGCATGTGATCTTGCTCACGGCAACGAAGAAATCGTTGTTGTAGTTCCAGATTGTGCCACCTGTATCCCATGAACTCTCCTTTATGTCAAAGGTGCTGCCACTCTTAAGAGCGGATCCATCCGCCCTGAACGGGAAGCTTCCGACGAGTTCGTAACCATCATAAATTCGGAGGTTGGCTGTTTTTCCGGAATACTCGATCTGATCGACATACTGGCTCTTGCTGCAATCCCCGCACTCATAATCCTCGCCTTTTATACGTTCGATCTCCTCAAGATCGATTTCACTTACTTGAACATTGAACTCATTCAACTCGATCGTGTATGTGGTGTTCAGTCCTTTGGCATCCACCTCTATCGAATTCCCCCATACCATCTCCGTCTCTTCGACATTGTTCACCTTCCAGTTATTCTCCTGATCAGAAGTATACACATGCGCGCCTGCTGTACCTGCTAGTATTACGACCAGCACCATAGTGATTAGTATCAGTCCATCCGGTTTCATTACGACCACTCCAATGCCATATCTGCACTCATCGCATATAATGATGACGAAACCTTTATGCAATCACAGACTACAGAGGGCAAGATATGATGATGAAATTGGAGGGACAGTAGATGGCGACCGGACCGAGATACCGGGTACCATTCAGACGGCGCAGAGAAGGCAGAACAAATTATCACAAGCGCCTTAGGCTGCTGTTATCAAAGAAGCCACGTATGGTGGTGCGCAAAAGCGCGCGGCACATCAGACTACAACTCGCAATCCCTGAAAGAGAGGGCGATATGATCCTCTCATCTGTTACATCGATTGAACTTGGGAAGTACGGCTATTCAGGATCGACAGGAAATACCACTGCAGCATACCTTGCCGGACTATTGTTCGGGTATCGCACCATCAGCAAAGGATTTACGGAAGGCGTGCTCGATATGGGACTTCATGCATCCACCCCCGGATCGCGGGTGTATGCCGCGCTCCGTGGCGCGGTCGATGCCGGCATGGATATCCCACACGATCCGGTGATATTCCCGTCCGATGATCGGATTCGCGGCGAATTGGTGGCAGCGTACAGAGACGTTGACCTGCCATCGATCTTTGAGGCGACGAAGGCACAGATCACATCTGAGTTCGGAGGTGCATAAATGGATGGAGAATGGATACCGCAGACTAAATTAGGCGTCCTTGTCCGCGAGGGCAAGCTCACCGATATCGACGCGGTCTTAAACTCGGGGCTTCCACTCCGGGAGGTTGAGATCATCGAGGTGCTACTTCCTGATCTTGAGGAGGAGGTGCTGGATGTGAATATGGTGCAGCGGATGACAGACTCTGGAAGAAGAGTCAAGTTCAGGGCTGTATCGATCGTCGGGAACAAGGACGGGTACATCGGATTCGGACAGGGCAAGGATAGGCAGGCAGGACCTGCGATACGCAAGTCGATCGCCAATGCGAAACTGCATCTGACCGGGATCAAACGCGGCTGCGGATCATGGGAGTGCGGCTGTGATGGTCTGCATTCGGTGCCGTTCCAGGTTGTCGGAAGAGCCGGCAGTGTCGGTATCGAACTGAAACCTGCACCCAGAGGACTTGGAATCGCATCAGGAGCGACTGCGAAGAAGGTTCTCGAGATGGCTGGCATCAAGGATGTCTGGACCCGGACATGGGGTCTGACCAGGACTACGCTTAACTTTGCAAAGGCGACGTACACCGCGCTGAAACAGACCAACACAATGCGCACCGGGGGCAGATGATGTACGCAGTCGTCAGGATTCGCGGAGATGTGAATGTGCGCCCTGATATAAGGGACACCTTAAAGATGCTCAGGTTGCACAGCGTCAACCACTGCGCGGTCATAGAGGAGACCGCGCATTACAAAGGAATGGTCCGGAAGGCGAAGGACTATGTCGCATGGGGAATTGTGGATGCAGAAGCACTTACAAATCTTTTATCGCTTAGAGGTCGGATCGAAGGCGGAGAAACACTTACACAGGAGTATATGGACGAATACGAACTCGGCTCCGTATCTGACTTTGCAAAGAAGGTCTGCAGCGGCGATGCAAAGCTCTCAGACATCCCTAAACTAAAGCCGGTCTTCAGACTGCACCCGCCGCGCAAAGGGCATAAGGGCATCAAGAAGACCGTTGTCGAGGGCGGCGAACTTGGATTTCATGAGGATATCAGCGCGCTGCTTAAGAAGATGCGGTGAATCGGCGTCGTAACCTTTGGGACTGCCAAGGAAACTCATAATTAACATCCGCCAGAAATAACATCCCATGACAGGAAAAACCCTGTTGTGGGATCAAACCCTGTTCAGGCGGGGAGAACTCTTTGAATTCGATTACATCCCTGAGCATTTCGCACACCGGGATTCGCAGCAGAGATCGCTCATCTTCGGAGTACGCCCCGCGCTTCATGGGATGCGCCCGCTCAACATGCTCTGCGTGGGTCCGCCTGGCACCGGGAAGACTACGGCAGCAAGGAAGGCGTTTGAGGAACTGGGCGAACATGCGCCCGGCGTGGTCACTGCGCATGTCAACTGCCAGGCGAGCCAGACCAGATACACGATATTTTCACAGATCTTCCAGAGATTGATCGGACATGCGCCACCGACTTCTGGCGTTTCGTTCAAAAAGATACTCGATGAGATTGCAAAGTACCTTATCCAGAATGAGAAGATCCTGATTGTGGTGCTCGATGACATAAATTATTTATTCCACGAAAAAGAGGCAGATAATGTACTTTATTCGCTGTTGCGTGCTCACGAGACCCACCCGGGTGCGAAGATCGGCATAATCGCAATCTTAAGCGATGACAGTCTGAGTTATGTCTTCGATCCGAAGGTCGGCTCGATCTTCCTGCCAGAAGAGATCCTGTTCCCGAGGTATGCGTGGGATGAGATAAAGAGCATCCTCTCGGACCGGGCAAAACTGGGATTCTACCCGGGCGTGCTCTCCGAGGATGTTCTCGATGTTATCGTCGATTACACGTCGGAAGCTGGCGATCTCAGGGTTGGGATCGATCTCCTCAAGCGATCTGCACTCAATGCAGAAGCGCGGGCGAGCACGAGCATATCGGAAGACGATGTGCGGTTGGCGTACAGGAAATCCCGGATACTCCATCTCTCGCGCATGATCGCATCGCTTGGCAGTGGCGAACAGGCGATCCTTGCGATCCTTGCAAAGAGGGCTGGGGCGAAGGAGCAGACGGCAGGCGATCTGTATGCCACCTTTCACGAGTCGACAGGACTTGGCTACACAAGGTTTCATGCGATGCTCCACAAACTCGCAACGCTGCGGCTGATCGATGCAGAGATCGCGACAGAGGGAATGCACGGCAGAAGCCGCAGGATCGCGCTCAAGTACGATTCAGAGGATGTGCTTGGCGCCATGCAATCGAGATCGCTGTGATGGGGCGAGAGTATCGGCGCTGCCGCTTATGAGTGCTCACCGAAAAATAAAGTAGCAAAGTTTAGCTGATGGCACTCCACACCCCTAACATTCGTGCGATTCGTTTATTCGTGCCATTCGTGATCCCTTATGCCGATTTTATTCCTTCGGCGCTGCTCGCTACGCTCACAGTCACGAACTCACGCGTTTGGGTGAATGACACGAATTTTAACAGGTTATTTTCTGGCAAGCCCTGAGTCAGTGGAAGCAGGATTTGGGGCACCAGGCATCAAGGGAAATATTATGGGACTCAAACTCCAAAAGGAGTGAACATGCCTGAAACGTCCGATCTTGGAGCACGCACCCCGGAAGCAAGGGAGATCTCATCGAAAAGCCGCAGCATAGCAAGAGAGATCGTCGGCGATACCGGATACGAGGACCGGATACGGCAGCGCTGCGTGATCGCAACCGGCGATCCGGAATTCGCAGGTCTGCTCAGGTTCAAGAACGACCCCATCCGCGCAGGAGTTGATGCGATCGGACATAACAGGGACATTTACACCGATATCAGGATGGTATCTGTGGGAATCACGAAGGTGGGGCATGACTGTCCGATAACCTGCGTGCTCGATATCGCTGCTGGCGAGAAACTTGTTGCTGAATACGGTATCACCAGGACTTCAGCAGGATTTAAGGCACTGGGGCACGATCTGGACGGTGCGATAGTGGTGATCGGGAATGCGCCGTCAGCCGCGCTTCTGGTCTGCGAGTTGATAGAAAGCGGTATCAGTCCCGCACTCGTTGTGGGGACTCCTGTCGGCTTTGTGAACGCTTCCGAATCGAAGGATCTACTGCACAGCATGGATGTCCCCTCAATCACGTGCACCGGAACCCGAGGTGGGACTCCGGTTGCGGTCGCCTGCATGAATGAACTGATTGCGATTTTCTGCGAGGGGATCCGGGGTGGGAAGGATGCCACGGGTTAGCCGGATCCTGCTTCTCTTCTCACTGATCCTGCTTGCTTATCCTGCGGACTGCCTGAATACCACCACCATCACCACCAGTGGCGGCGGCAACGAGACGCAGATACTGATCGATGGTGCGGGTTATGCGCTTGCAAACGGCGAGCAGCGCGCGTTCTACCAGGGGTATTCGGTTATTATCAAGGGCGTGGATGCGAAAGGAGAGAGTGCATGGATCGAATTGCTGCAAAATGGCACATCTGTCAGTTACGGGATATTTGAAGCAGAAGATTGCCTTGTTTATCCGGAAGAGGGTGAAATATTCAATATGACCATCGACCACATATATGTCGGGTCGCAGAAGGATCTCGTCTTCTTCTACGTGCGCCAGTGCCGTGATCCCGATCTGCCAGAGCCTGCGCCGTCACTCGATATGACGCCGACGCCGAATGCGTCCGGTTCCAGTGCCACATCCACGCCGCAGGATGCGCCGGATACGAATTCAAGTCCGGGATGCGGCGCGTGCATGGTGGCAGGGGCTGTGCTGCTGTGTGTAGCATCGAAGAGGTTTGCAAGGCGGCAGCGGTAATCGGTGATGTGAAAAAAGAAAAAAAGGTTGACCCGGGAGTGGGTCAATCACCTACGGGAATGTGGTGGTATTGTAGTCGAGCGTCTCATTGATCGTGACACTTACATTCCACGCCTCGTATGGAGCCGCTGTTGCATCGGTGTGGTTAGCCACGATATTTATACCTGAGAGCCGTACCCACGTGATGTTCAGGTGTGTATGTGTGTGACACGCCATGCACGCGGTATTGTTGTCGGTGTTTGCTGCATTCTTGGTCTGGTTCCAGAACGCGTAGTGAGCAGAATTCGTATTCATGATCTGCTGCGATTCGTTCCAGTGACAGTCCACACAGTCGATTATCACTGCAGCATGTGGTGTAGTCGTTGGTCGCCAGGCCCAATTGCTGCTATTGTTGAGGGTGTCCATTTCACTCCAAATCGTGAAGTTGAACTTACTTACATTGGAGTTGTTCTCAAACAGCTTGTATTCTGCAAGTCTGGTCTCGTTGATCTGGTGGCAGAAACAGCCCTCACCATACTCTGCAACATATCGAGAGTGTGCACCACCACCATCATTGTTCGCGTTCCACTCTGCAACCTCGTTAATATGACACTTCTCGCACATCTCATACTCCGCGTCAGCAGTTCTCACGCTGAACCACGTATGCTGTCCAATAAACATTGCCATCGTCTGCGGCAGTACGAATAGCCCTATCGCAAGTATCGCAACCGAGAGCAATATCATATTCTTCCCTTTCATCTATCGTCCTCCTGTTATATTCGAATATAATGGTGATACTAACTCCACCGCATTTCATATTAAACCTTGCCCATTCGGAGAGCGTCACCTTGGCGAGTGTTCGGTAAAGATCACGAATGACCCGAATGGACAAATCGCATGAATATCCGTTTCATTCGCCACATTTGTAAGATTTGTGATGAGATGGTGAAATATTAGCATATCCTAAGCCAGCATCATCATCATCATCATCAGAGAAACTTGACACCCCGACCAGAACCCCTGCCATCACCCACTCCGTTTCAGAAGCGCGTCCTTGACAACCTTGATCGCGCAGAGTTCTCCGCACATCGAGCAGGTGTCGCCGCTGCTGACCCGGGTCTCGTGTATCGATCTTGCGCGTTCTCCATCGATCGCGCACTCGAACTGGGCGTCCCAGTCAAGGTTCTTGCGCGCGACTGCCATCTTCTTATCCATCGAAAGCGTGCGCTCCCGGACGCCCGACTTTGCGAGATCGATTGCGTGGGCAGCGATCTTTGTGACGATCGTGCCCTCCTTGACATCCTCGACCGTCGGGAGCGCGAGGTGCTCGGCAGGCGTTACCATGCAGAGGAAGTCTGCCCCGTACATGCCCGCGATTGCGCCGCCGATCGCGCTTGTTATGTGGTCGTACCCCGGTGCAAGATCGGTCACGACCGGACCTAACAGGTACAGGGGCGCGTCATCGCAGAGATGCTTGATGGTGCGCACACCGTATCCGATACCATCTATCGGAACATGCCCGGGACCCTCGACCATGCACTGGACACCTGCTGCTCTCGTCTGCTTGACCAGTCTGCCAAGCGTGATCGCCTCCTGAAACATCGCATCGTCGTTGGCGTCAGCGATGCATCCCGGGCGCATGCCATCGCCGAGACTGATCGTCACATCGTACTCGCGTGCGATCTCGAGCAGGTAATTAAACTCAGAATAGAACGGGTTTTCAGCCTCGTTGGTGAGCATCCATGCGACGGTGAGCGCGCCTCCGCGGCTCACCACATCCAGTATCCGGCTGCCTGCGGTGAGATGTTTGAGTATCTCCCTGTTTACGCCTGCATGGATCGTCATGAAGTCAACACCGCTTTCTGCATGTTTCCGAACCGCGTTAAAGAGATCGTCAGCAGTCATATCGATTTTTCGCCCGCAGGCTGCATGATAGATCGGAACCGTGCCGACAGGGACGCTAGTTGCATCAAGAATTTTTTCGAGCACCTCATGTAGATCACCTCCGGTCGAGAGATCCATCACGGTATCTGCCCCATGCCGGATTGCGACACTGGCTTTCTCGATCTCCTCGCTTACGCTCTGGTAATCGGCAGATGTCCCTATGTTGGCATTTATCTTGGTGCGCACGGATTCCCCGATCGGGATGGGGGATGCGTTTCCAGAGACGTTCTTCGGAATCACCACGCGCCCTGATGCAACGAGGCGCCGCAGCCGCTCGGCATCGAACCCTTCCGCCTCTGCTGCCTGCCTGATCTCGCCGGTGATCTCGCGGCTCTGCGCGCGGTCAAGCAGTGTCATCTTGCTCCACAGTGATATGGACGCCGCGCTCGCTTGCGATCTCTGTTAGATGGAGGATCTCCTCCATAAAAAACGGGATATCAAAATCAGAAGTGTTATATGACTCCTTATCCATCGCTTTTGCCGTATCGATCAATCTCGAGACCATCCTCTCTTCGTCATACAGTACAGGATACTTGGACGTGTGCGAATGCGAGACAAACCTGAGATTCGGGTACTCCTCTGCAAGTATGTATAGCAGACATGCACGGTAATCCTTGTTGATGTACATATCGAACTCGGATGACACGACCCCGCTTCTATCCAGTTCTTTTAAAACATCCGTTGCGTAACGGTGTAGATTATCCTTAATCGCTTTCGCCTTCCCACGACAGAGATAATCCTCGATTCCTTTTCGTTCGAGCCTGATATCGATGCTATCTGCCGGAAGCGCAGCCGTTCCCTCATGTTTCCGGTACTGCGCGGCATCCACGATCAGGTGATACTTCCCCTCGCCGGGATTTTCGATTGTAACATATCCGCCCTCTCCAGTTATATGCTCAAGGGTAATGCTGATCCCGGTTCCACGCATCAGAGTTACGCCCGCGCCTTCGATCCCGTTTCCATCCTCGTCCGTGACACGAATCGTAAGTGGATTCTCAACAATCTTCGCGCCCTCTGCGAGGCGGAGTGTTCCATCGATGCACGATGCATCCGGATGGTAGTAGTCATAGAGCCGCAGAAACTCAGCATGGCGCCCGACCTTCA
The DNA here is from genome assembly GCA_030625165.1 of Methanosarcinales archaeon. Classification (GTDB taxonomy): domain Archaea; phylum Halobacteriota; class Methanosarcinia; order Methanosarcinales; family Methanogasteraceae; genus Methanogaster_A. Next base: position 16,085 of record DAOURL010000012.1, read on the forward strand.
GATCATCCCCTGAAACCGCGCCCTTGGCAGCCAGTCTCTTCTGTATCTGGCGTTCGACCGTCCGGTGGTAACTGTTTAATATTTTGTATGATTCGCGATTCCTTTCAAGAGCAGGACGTAGTCCGCTTACCATCGCCGCAAACGATCCGGCAGCATCCTCCACACTCCCGGTATCCATCGTATATTCCTTTTCAGCCAGTCCGCTCCCCTTCCAGAAATAGTCAGGCGGCATGAACTCCTTTATGCCGTCTTCGGTACTCGATAGTTCGTAATGCATCTGATCGATGAGGGTCTGGCAGCGTTTCATGAACGCGTCCCCGATCTCATTTAATCGCACGAGTTTCTCAGGACTCGATGTGCCGAGCACGTCTTCCTTAAACTCCTTAAATTTCTCATCCTCAACCGACATAGTAGCAGTATCAAGAGCATTGATCAGTGACGTCCGGTATGTCTGGAACTCCTCCTTTGTCGCGGTCTTGAGCGTGGTGATGTCTTCCTCGAGTTTGGTTACAGCCCCGCCGTAATCGCGCGCCTGCAGCGCATCTTCCACCTGATCGGCAGAGACTTCGCCTGTGTGGTACGCTGCAAGTTTCTTTGCATCATCCACACACCCCCGTAACGCATCTTCGGTGATCGCCTTCAGACGATCCAGATAACCCACGATCTCGTCAATGCCCTTATCCGGGTCTGCAATGGATTCAAGTTCAGAGATGCTGGATCCAAGATCGTATCCCGCGTTGTCAAGCGTACCTAATTTTGCGCGGGACCCCTCTGCATATTTGACCGCTGCATCATACAACCGGTCGATGAATCGCTGCTCTGTCCTGTCAAGGTCCTGCGCAATGTTCCTGATCGCAAACAATGTTACGCCCTTGATCACCTCCTGATCGCAATCGACCGACCCACTATCAGGATCGATGCTCCCGCCGCTATTCTGTATCGCGCGTTCGATCGCGTCCAACTCAGTCACACTCTCAGCAATGGTGATCGAGTGTGCGTCCTCGATTGTATGCATCCGGCTTCGCAGCCGGATCATGTCCTCGCAGGTGCCGCGCAGTTCACGCTCCTTCACCCGCGACGCAGGATCCTCGAGCCGCCGCTGTTTCACTGATTTGATGTACCACGCTAATATGATGATGCTTATGATTGGCAAGCTGATAAACACAAACGCGAGCACGTTTCCGAGATCACTCATTAAAAATAATGCGACTGATATTGTAATAACCACAAGCACAGATGCCACCGCAATGACGATGTTTTTTATATCATCCTTGTTCATCGGTTTGATTATTGCTCCGGAACTTAAAAACCCTATTGATGGAGGACACAATCGAATTATTCAGTGAAATCACTGGATTTTGTGGCAGATAAATTCGTGTAATTCGTGGCATTCGCCACCATTCGTGAATGCGCAGCATTGGCGCACCCCTCTCTTGGTGCTGATTTTATGCCAACGGCTTCGCTCGCATGCTCACAGTCACGAATGGCACGAATCGAGTAAATCGGCGGAAATCACTGGATTTTTAGACAGTGCCACGAAGACTCATCAGACATCTCTCTGTAACATCTGCTTGATACCGACGCGCATCGCATGTACGAACGTGTCGCTCTGCCCAATGAGCGAGACCGCGATTCCGAGTTTGTGGATGCGCTGGGCAAAGTTCCTGCTGCTGCATACCCCGATCTTCGTATCGACCAGTTCCATCTGCGTGAAGATCGGCAGATACAGAATCCGCACGCCGTTCTTGATCATCCGCCGCATATAGATCAGACTCGCCTCCTGTACGCCGATGTCCTCGAGCAGGATGCCGGTGCCGGTATCAGGAGGCATGCTTGTGAGAATGATCAGTTGCCGCTCGCCTTTTCTGAGATCCCATCTCATGCGGAGCAACTCTGCAAGCGCAAGATCGAGTCTGCAGCATCCTGACCCGTTTTCAGCGAGCAACCGTTTGTAATCGATGCCGTCATAAGTATCGACACCGGATCCGAACGCAATGAGCGATTTGGTCTGTGCATCGCGGATCTCCTCAAAAAGAGCGATTGTCGCGATCTTTGCAAGCGTCAGCGGCGCGCGCTCTTCAGGGATCTTCCGCCCAAGCATCACTGATCGCGCCCACGCGGTCATCTGATCCGAATTGTCAACGAGGACTGCAAGGTGCAGATCCGGCGTACTCATCACACGTTCCTTTCCGATGACCGCATCCATCCGCCGCCCGCGTGCGCAGAACTCCTGCTGCGTCCTGTTGATGGCAAGGATCCCGGTACCGTCGTACTGCCGATACGCCATTTTCTTAAACGTGGGGGGTACATAATAATCCCTCTTAAGCGCATTCCTGCCGATATCTCTGCAATTTTCGATTATTCTCCTGTAAACACTGGGACTCTTGCTATTCAGGAATTGTGCACAGTACGATGTCGTATCAGAGACGATATCCATGATACCTCAAAACGTATCCTTGATCGCGATCGCCAGTTCATGGACCCTGTGTAGGGAGTGCGGATCGGTCTCGTCCGCAATGATCGCGCCCTGATGGAATGCGGCATCCATGAATGCGCTGACACGATCCGAGCCCTGTTTCATCGAGAGTTCGCAGTACCTTGCCATCTTGATGACGCCATCGGTAGACAGCCCCTGTGGAAGTCCGCGATCCTTCTTCCAGATCGATCTGGTCTCCTGTGCAAACATAAGTATGGCATCCACCACTTTTTCGTCGAGGTCGGGCGCGATCGAGGTGAGTAGCGATCGTTCGGTAGAGTTGCTCGGATAGCCGACGTCTATCGGCACGAACCTTCGCTTCAGCGCACCGCTGAGCCGGTACGTGCCCTCATCTCCGAAGTTCGCGGTCGCGATCAGTATCCAGCCGTCTGGCTTTTCGAGGGTCTTCTCCTCGTATTCGAGCGGCAGCGTTCCGAGCGATAGCAGCAGAAAGAGACCTGAATATGCGGAACTCGGAGCGCGCGTGAACTCGTCGATAAGGAGATTCTTCTGGTCGAAGATCGCACGCGCAACGATGCCGTGTTTGAATACGAACCGCTCTGCAAGTTCGGGATTGCCTGACATCGAGAGCGGATGAAAGCCCCCGATGATCTGGTACTCGCTCATCCCCTCCGTACCCTCGATCTCATAGAACGAGTCTCTTGAACCGCCGAGATATGTCAGAATATGCTCTGCAATCGTTGTCTTTCCGTTCCCTGGGGGACCGTACAGCATGACCGGATAGCCGAGATCGATGTACCGGAGCGCGCGTATGATGGCGTCATCGTGTCCCTTGATCGTGCATGTCTCGAGTATCTTGAGATAGTCGTCTGTCGACAGCATTTATTTAAATGCAAACTCTATGTTCTTCTCTATCTGGCGCAGAAGTTTCTCTGCATCATCCTTCGTTCCGTATTCGTACTTCGAAACGAGTAAATCCAGTTCGTTCTTGAATTTACCGATTTTCTGTACGCAGACCAATTTGTTCGGATTCTCTTTTCTGAATTCATCCTGAAACGCCTTCATCTCCTTTATGATCGACTCATAAGGATTTTTTTCCTCCGCCTCGTCTTCCTCGTAGCCCTCTGTTGCCGCTCTATGGTATACTACATCTCCCGTCTCTGTAATCTCCTTCTCGATATCGAACGCGTTTAATATCAGATTGTTTGCAAAGAAGACCACCATGACGAAGGCGACATGCGATAGGAGATAATACCAGCAGAGCTTGAGAATATCTCCGCTCGACACCGAGAAAAATTCGCCTATTTTGCTAAAATTGTCGATGTTCTGGTGTTGGCTGATAGTGATGATCGTGACAAGCAGAATGAATACTGCAAACGTCAGGAATCCCGCCTTCACGGTCGTATAGAATCGATTGAGCGCGGAGAACTTAAGATTCCTTGCAGCGCCAGCGATCAGGTAACACCACAGTGACGGTATCAGTGAAGAGAGAACAAGCACCAGCAGCAACATGTCAGGTCTTCCTCCGACAAAGTCCAGATTCGAGGTCTGTGCGATGTTATACACTACAAGCGCAAATCCCATCCATGCAAATCCGTACCCATATCTCGGTGAGTCCACGATCGCAATAAGAACGACGATCGTATTCGCCATTGCAAAGATGGCTATGGGAAGGAACCCGAACGACTCTGATATGTACTTGAATGACTCAAAAATATCGGTGGTGTATGCAAGATCTGTTGCGGCACCCACTGTCCAGTATGCAGAAAACCCGAGAAAGATGTATGCAACAAACTTGACCGAATGTTTTGGAATCAATTGTACAACAGGCACGGCAAGCGCAGTGATCAGCATCAGCAGGAACATCACCACAAATCCGGATGTCCCACCATAGATCGGTGATACGTAGATGTTCGTGATTCCTATCAGCGCCGCGCAAAGCAGCGCAACATTTCCAGTAGCAGATGATTGTTTACCCAATGTAATAACCTCCTTATTCCTTATGTAACTCCGTATAAGAGTTGCAACTCGGAGGGTATATAATTTACTGTTGCGGTATGTCAGGAGTCTCGATCCTTCCGTGTCTTAGATCCTCGTAAGTCCGGTATGCAGCGATGAGAATGCCCATCAACGCCGGTGCCATGAAGAAGCCCGCGATACCCGCGACTAGCGCGCCACCTATGAACATCAGCAGCATCAGGAGCGGGTGGGTGTACGATTTCACGCCGACGATGTACGGACGGAGCACCAGTTCGGTCGGACCATAGATCACGGTCGCGGCTATGGCATAGAAGATGACAGCATCCCAGAGCCCGTACTCGAAGTATCTGCCAACAGCGATCGGGCCAAGGATCATCCAGCCGGCAAATATCGGGATCAGTGAAGCAAGGAAGATCAGCGATGCCATAGCGAGGATGCTTGGAACCCCGAAGAAGTAGAATACGAATACCGAGATCATGCTGGCAAATATCGCGACATACAGATTGCCTATGAATATCCCTGAGAGTGTTTGGTCCGCATGTTCAATGAATGCATCGACGATCCCACTATTCGGTTGCGGAACCAGATCCCGGATAAGCGCCACAAACCGATCCCCGTCCATCAGCAGGAAGAAGCAGACGAAGACCGAGACTATGAAATTGATGATGAGTATTGCGATCTTCCCTGCGTACTCGAATGCAGGGAAATGTCCGATGATCTCGATCGCAGAGGATGTGAGGTTCTCGATCATCTGCGAGATATCTTCCCCACCATATATGAATTCCGGGAGGTCCAGCCCCTCAATCGTGGCTATGAACGAGATCATGATCTCCGAATGGTGTGCAACCACCCATTTGATCTGGTACCATATTTCAAGCGCACCCATGCCGAGTATGAATATGATCGGGGTGATGATACATGCCGTTGCGATGAATGGGGCAAATCTCGTGTATTTTAATAATTTATTGTTGATCGGACGACCAACGTACGCAAAGACCACGCCGAGAACGATACCGTCGATAAGCGGAAGTACAGTGTAAACAATCGCCAAAAAAATGATCGAAACACATGCTATGATCGCTATCGTCCATTTATGTTCGATGAGTTTCGATACACCGTCTGACTCCATGGTTAATCAGTCAAACCCCCACTGTATCCGCCTTTAAAGCGAAAATCCCATATCCCTCATCCGTGCACAGGAATTACCCGCTCCATCCTGCTGCCACGGACGATGATAACCGAGCATGGTGCAGTGGCTACAACCTTCTCAGAGATGCTCCCGATCAATAACTTCGAGATCGCCTTCTTTCCGGTATATCCGATCACCACCAAGTCGATGCCCTCGTCACGCACAATCTTTAAGATTTCAGGTGCGGGTTTCCCGTCACGCACGACTACCTTTGCATCCACTCCTTTCGATTCCGCAATCTCCTTCACCCGATCCGCAATCTTTGCGGATTCGTCAAGCATACGCTGCCGCATCTTCTTTATCGCCGACTCCGGGAGTTTTATGATATCGCCATAATGCCTGCCCGCGCCAACACCGGCAGCGGTAACCACCCGGGCCTCAACGATGCGGCTCGTATCAACGATATTACATGCAGCGACCTTTGCGCCGAACCTCTTTGCAATGCTAAGACCTGATTGTGCTGCATACTCTGCATCCTGTGATCCATCTGTGGGGATGAGGATATTTTCATAACCTGACTCTGGTATGCCGCCCCGCACCAGCATGACATGGCACTCCGCACCGCGCAGTACGCGGCTTGCGACCGCGCCGATGTGTCCCGAATGCGATATTCCGGTCGCGCCCATGAAGATCACGCTGGCGTCGATCTCGGCTGCTTCGTTGATGATCTCGTCGAACGGATACCCAACCAGCACCTTTGCCGATTTTACGGTTGCGTCATACTCTTCTGCAGTCTTTCTCGCCCGGTCGAGATACAGCTCTCCGGTCGTTTCCATCCGTTCGACGACATCCGGGTCCTTGTACACACTTGAGTCTACCACATGGATGATCGTCAGTTCCGCGCCGTATATCTCGGTAAACCGTGCGGCATGTACCACAGCGGCGTCTGACTGAACCGAACCGTCGACTGATACCAGATACTGAAATCTTGCCATTTAATTCTCCTTGACTGTATACACCCGCTCAACACGGGTACTCTTCACCACAAAAACCGAACACGGCGATGTTCGCGCGACCTTCTCGGATACGCTCCCGAGTATCCACCGGGAGACTCTGCCCTTTCCGGTGTAGCCGATCACCACAAGATCGATGTTCTTGGCACCGACCGCTTTTAATATCTCGACTGCGGGTTTTCCTTCCCATATCAGGGTCTTTGTCTCGATGCCTTTGGATTTGCCGAGTGCAACCACATCATCGGTGGTTCGTCCTGCCTCCAGCATATCCTTCTCGCTGCCTGTGCGTATCACGGAACATGCCATCAGATCGGCATGGCACCTGTGCGCGACGCTTGCAGCGAATGTCGCAGCATATCCGGCATCGATCGAGCCGTCGGACGGGATCAGAACGTTTCTGTAGAATCGATCGTTCTCGAGTTTGTCCCGCACCAGCAGCACATGACACTGTGCGCCGCGAAGCACGCGCTCAGCGGTGCTGCCGATCGTCTCGCCCTCGGTGCGTTCCGCACCATAAGCGCCAAGAATGATCACGCTGGCGTCGACCCTCTTCTGTTCCTTGATGATCTCGTTGTATGGCGATCCTTTGAGCACCTTTGCTTCGAGTACGCTGACTCCGCGACTCTTGCACTGATCCTGCACATCATCGATCAGTGCCTGTCCGATCGCGGTCTGTTCCTCGATCTCCGCGGCATCCTTGTGTGCTCTCGTATCCACCACATAGATCGGCGAAATCTCTGCATTGTACATCTCTGCCATCTGTATGGCATGTTTGACTGCTACTCTGGAATAATCAGAGCCATCAACCGGTAACAGGAATTGAAATTTTACCATAGGCGATCCCTCGATGTTATAAATTAGCCCATAACACTTAAGTCTATTTCCCAATGTCGCAATGGAAATAAAAATAGAAATGGTTGAATAAATCAACCATTGCATCTACATCTGTTTGTCTATGTACGGATTGTCAGGCAGCGTGAGATCGAGTCCCATCGCTTCTGCTAGAATCTCCTGCTGATCCTTGAAGATCATCTTCGTGTCCATCGCGTTCATGCCGTCCATGATGTTCCGCCTGCAGAACGGGCATGTGCTTGTGATGATGTCGGCATTCACGAGTTCGGCATCCATAACACGCTTCTGCGCCATCTTCAGTGCAAGATCAGAGACGCCTGCCTTGATTCCACCGCCTGCACCGCAGCAACGCTGCAGTTCCCGCGTTCTTGCCATCTCAACGAAGTCCATACCTGGAACCATGTTGTAAATTCTTCTCGGTTCATCATAGACTCCGACATGTCGCCCTGTGTGGCAGGAATCATGGAATGTTACTCGCTGTTTCAGCGGGTGCTTCCACTCAAAGTCGCTCTCACTGAGCGTGCCATCATCCAGCAATCGGTCCATGTACTCACTGATTGCAAGAATCTCGAACGGGAGATCTCCGCCCTCGTAGAACTTGGGCCAGTCGATGATGCTTGTCCGGTGGCATCCCGCGCACGCGTAGATCACGGTCTTGACACCCTTGTCGATCATCGCATTCACGTTGTGGTTCACAAACTCCTCTGCAAGCTCGAGCTGCCCGGTCCTTATGAGAACCGATACACAGCACCACTCCTCAGGTCCAAGCATCGTGAACGGGATGTCCAGTGCCTGCAGAACCCTTGTCGTTGCGACACCGACCCGCTGCATCCGATATGCTGCGGTACATCCTGTGAAGTATGCGACATCTGCCTTGTCCTTGATCTCGATATCCTCTGGAACCCAGCAGAGACGATCCTCCTGGTCAGCAGCGAAGACGTTGTGGGCTGCTAAAAGATCCACAAAACCGGTCTGCTTTCCAAACGGTCCGCGCTTATGTATAACAGCATTCCTGCGGAACGACTCCCAGATCTCAACGGTATTGATGGATGCCTCACAGACCGTACCACAGATACCACACGTCGTGCAGTGATAGATCTCGTCCTTCAGCTTCAGGACCTCGTCCTCCGGTATCTGCCTCGGACCGAAGAGCTTTGCGCGCAAGCCGTAGCCCTTGTTGATCATCTCACGCATGCCTGTGAGCTTGTTCTTCGGTGCAAAGTCCATCTTCTGCTTGTCGGTCATGCCCTCTCTGCCTTCCGGAGTGAAGTTCTCCTCCTGGATCTCCTCGAGAACAGGACACCAGTTCAAACACTCGCCGCATCTGGTACAGGCATCGATCTCGAGTAGCTGCGACGTCGTGAATCGCTCGGTTGTCAGGGATGGTTCTCTTCTTGCCATCACTCACCACCTCCGTGCGCGAGGATCGAGAGCGGTGTCGCGATGATGTGGATGTACTTCGTGAACGGTATCATTGCAACGCAGAAGAGAAGCGAGATCACCACGTGGAAGAGCGCGGCGGGGGGTGCAATAGCAGAGTACTGCTCAAGGAAGTATCCCTCGCGCATCCATTCCGAGATGAATCCGGTGATCACGATTATGAAGAGTCCACCTGTCAGGAAGACGTCATAGAACGTAGTACCATTCCGAACCTCTGTGATGAAGAGCCTTCTGGCAATTGCGATCAGCACGCCTATAAGCAGCACATAACCGAATACCTCGTTCAACGTAACAATCACTGGGAAGCTCTCGACGATGGGACGTCCATGTGTGATGGTTTCACCAAACATGCCACCATACTTGTGGAGGAGTTCCACAACAAATATCAGCATCGAGAAGACGAAAAGCATGATCCATCCCCAGAAGATCGTTATATGCATGACCCATCTGAGGACGCTTCGCTGCAGGATGCGCCGCTGGATCAGGATATCCATCACAAGAGTCGTGAGCACACCCTGCTCATGTTTCTTGTCAAAGATCTGGGTGAGGAGCAATTTCAGGAAACCGCCGATGCTGCCTCCCTGACCTTCCTTTCCATATCCTGCCGAGCCGTAGCCCCATTTCTTCATCTGAAAGAGTAGCCCTCCGAAGAAGAGTATGACCGTTGCAAACCCTGCAACTATCATAATCAAAAAAGAAAGACCGCTGTAATATTCCATATCCATATTTAGCCTCCTTTATTCGTATCGTTCAAAGGTTATCACCTTTATGACCTTTTCATTGGAGTTATCTTATTTAAAAGTTATCGATGCCTGCCCCACTATGCAACCTGCACGACACAAGAACTGCTGGTAGATGCATGCCGTTTAAGCATCTTTACCGTACCTTAAAATGTAACGGTTTTATCGCTCTCTGTAACGATTTCATACAGGTCCCTCATCGTTGACAAAGGACACATCTCCGAGCCATCCGATTGGCGGATTTTAAGGCAGCTACCGCAGGCAAATATCTCGCCACCCGCATCCACAAACATTCTCATCTGTTCTGTCACCACAAACTTACTCGTGTCCAGGGACTCGCACTCCACACCTTTGCCAAGCAGGAATACTTTTACGAAGTCACCCTCTGCCAGTGCGAAACTTCCGAACCGAAAAGCGTTCCAGACAGTCTCCGAATCATCCGAATAGATTATGATCCCTATCTTCATGGTTTCACCATATTAACGATCCGTTCACGGTTATAAAAACCTTTTCTGATACCTACACGGGGCACAATCGAAAACCCCAGTGAAAACACTCTGATGACACTGTCAATTCCAGTGAAATCGCCATGCCCTTAGATTCCACCGCAGAGTGCGCAGAGCCACGCAGAGGGTTGAAAACGGTCTCGAAACTCTGCGCCCTCCGCGTTCTCTGCGGTGATAAATCACTTGATTTTCAGACAGTGTCCCTACGCGGTGATATTAGCCACTCCTGCCAAGCATCTTGCACGCCTGGCAGAGCCCGTCCGTACATGGCTCGCCGCAGACCCTGCACGGCACAAGCGATGCCGGCGGATACGCATCGCCAAGCGCGTCGATCATCCGGTCAAACCCGCGCACGATCCCGTGCCTGGTGCCCGGGTGGCGATCCTCGAACTCGCGTAAGAATATCCGCACCCCGAGCCGGTACGCTTCATTCATGTACGGACACACCTTCGGGCAGACGGAAAGCCCTGCCGCTCCCGCGTACGCCACCACCTCGCTCTCGGGAACGTGTCGCAAGGGCTTGATGCGCGGGACGAGCCCAGGCTGCACCCGCCCCCCCACATGCGACAACCTGACGAGCCGCCTGATATCGCCGCGCAGGTGATTGATAAGGATCGTCTGCGCCTCGTCATCGAGGTTGTGCCCGATCGCGAGATGGCTGGCTCCAAGTTGCTTCGCGGTTCTGTTGAGCAGGTTCTTACGGAGCGCGCCGCAGACCGAGCATGGCGGGCGGTCGCTCTCTTTCATGAGATCGTCAAGTGTTCTTCCGAATGCGTCCTCGAACGAGACGATGGTATGCGGAATTTCGAGGTCGGATGCGAGGTTGCTCGCGTTTTCTATCGTCTTTTCGCGGTAGCCGCTGATGCCTTCGTCAACCGTGATCGCAACGATTTTTATCTTCCGGCTTGGCGCGAAGATCTTATGCAGGAGGTGCAGGAGCGCGGAGCTGTCCTTGCCGCCGCTTAATGCGACAGCGATCGTGCCCGGCTGGAGGTTGTACTTTCGGAGGTCACGCTTGACTTTGCGCGTGACGTCATCGATCAGGTGCTCTTTGCAGAGGTACATGCCTGAGTACGGCTGGAATACGACTGCAGGGCGCTCGCATTTGGTGCATGGGTGTTTGGCGATGATTTTCATATTTTATTCAATTATCATTCTGCGGCATAAAATAAAATGGCACCACATGCTGCGCCGATCACGCGGCTATCCGAAACGCAACCACAACCTTTAAAGTCCCCCGTCCAATATGTGATAACCATCTCAAAAATGGATGACAAAGATACCATGCCCATCGAACCACTCAAACGGCTGGCGCTGCTCGGCGCTCTCGAATCGAACATCGCCATATCGTCTGCCGAATTTGCACACCATCTCGACACAAGCCCGCAGACCGCATCTCGCAAGCTGCAACTTCTGGAACAGGAGAACATGATCGCAAGAAGGATGCTTCCGAACGGTCAGGAGATTGTGATCACTGAAACAGGCATGATCGCTCTTCAGAAGGAGTATCAGGATTACCAGCAGATATTCGGAGGCGTTGATGAGATCCGGCTGGCTGGAGTGGTGTGCACCGGACTTGGCGAAGGAAGATACTACACCATGCTCGATGGTTACCTGCAGCAGTTTGAGCAGAAACTCGGATTTACGCCATACCCTGGAACATTGAATATCGAACTGAATCCCTACAGCGTAAATACGAGAAAACAGCTGGATGCCATGAAAGACATTCGCATAGAAGGATTTGAGGATGGTGTTCGGACGTTTGGGTCTGCGAAATGTTTTAACGTGAAAATCGATGGTACGTATGGTGCAATCGTCATCCCGAACCGAAAGAACTATCCCGATAACATAATCGAGGTTATGGCGCCTGTGAACCTCAGGGAGCATCTGCGGGTCGATGATGAGAGTAAAGTGGAGGTAGTGTTATGCAGAACATAAAAG
>DAOURL010000131.1 GCA_030625165.1 Methanosarcinales archaeon
GTCATGTCGATTCCGTACTGCTGGAGCGCCTCGTAGGTCGATTCCGGTGATTGCGAGGTCACCCGGTGGCTCCCTCGAACCTCTTTGAGAGCCTCGAGCAATTTGTCTTTTGTTGCACCGGATTCCTTGAGAATTCTTCCACATGCGCCATCGGATTCGATTAACGCTATTAAGAGGTGCTCAACGCTTACATACTCGTCTTTCAGTTTCTTTGCAGCCTTTTCGCAAGCGTTGAGCACGCTGTTGAACCGCTCTGTGATGTGGATCTCTGTTATGCCTGTCACCTGCGGCTGTTCCGAGAGATGTTGCTCAAGTTGCCCTCTCAGTAATTCCGGCGAGATGTCCATCTTCGCAAGGATTCTCGGAGCAAGACCCCCCTCATCCCGCAAGAGTGCAAGCAGAAGGTGCTCGCAGTCGATGTATTGATGATCATACTCAGTCGCGACTGCATGAGCGGTCTGCAGCGCTTCCTGTGCTTTTAATGTGAATCGATCGGGTTGCATGATCGTGTCTCGTCTTCGCGTGAAATTAAGGTACTGTCATAACATACGATAGTTTGCCATAGTGGGCGATATACTTGTTTTTATACTCTGTACATCAGCTTCCCCTTTTTGGCGTATTCAGCGATAGGCGAGGTCTCATTTTCAAATTCATCAGGAGTCAGAGTGATAATGTCAAAAGGCACCATGAATTTCTTAGTTGCGGTTATCTCGGCATCTTTGGTTAATTTTGCCCTTTCAAAGATATCTTTGCCCTGAAAATCCTCTGATATTATCAGGATATCTATATCACTTTCTTCTGTGGCTTCTCCTCTGCTCTGGGATCCAAACAATATGATCTTCGAGACGTCTAATCCTGTTTCTTTCAGACATTGTTGTAAGAATTTAATAGCCCCTATAACTCTGTTTTTAACCATTTCAACACCTCCTTACTCTTTTCAAGTACGTCTCCTGTTTTCGACTTATTAAACTCTTCCAGCATTCTCTGTAGATTATCAGGATAACGTGTAGAAATGCTTACTCTATTGAGAATAAATATGACATCATATAAATCGTCAGGAATTTGTGGATCAATCAATTCGATGAGATATAGCAAATTATGTGTTTTGGGTGGATTTTTATCGAACTTTTGGACATACCTCCCTTTAAGCGCCTTTTCTATGGATAAGTGACTCATAAACACGGCATAAAAGTACCGTTCACCGTTGAACATAAATTCTGCTGTATCCATGTCATAATCAGCTTGTTTCAGCCATTCATCTGGTTTTTTCCCCACGAGCTTTCCTCCTTTTTGGTTTATTGTCCTTTTCATTTATTTCCTTTTTTAATAGAATTTGCGGAAACTGGCGATTTCCTCGGGTTTCATGTTGACGACCTTTTCCCACGTCTTGTTATTATACAAGTGTCGCCATCTCATATAGTATTTTGGAGGATGGTGCATGCATATCGCAATTAACGATAACCCCGTCCACCCCCGCAGCATCACGACAATCGCTCTTCATGTAGATCGTGTTCCCAAGGAGATAAAGCACTGGAAACACCTCCTTCACATCAGCATCCGGCGGCGCAAAAGAGAGACTCTCCAGATCGAAGATATCCCGAAGTTCCAGTTCCAGCGGCGAATTACAGAACTGCGCACACAGAGGTGGCTTCTCGTGATAGAACCGTGCCGTGTGGCAGCTCCGCGCATAAGCGACCACAGCATACCCGAAATGCGCATACACCGGCATTTCAAGTCTCCTTGCCGCCGCAATAGTCCGGGGCAGGAGATCGATCTCGATCCCCTCGATGCCCATGCCTTTCAAGAGGGCGCAGGTTCTCGAATAGTTGAGATTGGTCTGGAGGTACGCATCCCTCACGTAGTCGCTCTCATCCCGCAGGATGTGATCCACCCACGGACAAGCTTCTGAGGTGTGCACGATACCCCTTCCGGCAACAGGGCGATCGATCTCGCAAGAGTAGAGGATTCCGAGATCGTTTACGACGGTGCGAAGGTTCCTGATGCCGAGATCTGCGACCTCGCTCACATATCCACATACGCGATCGAAGTGCTTCTGCGGCGTTATCGGGGTTACCAGCGTCACGCCATCGATGCAATCGAGGTCGGATACTTGTGCGATCTCCGGGGTCGCGGGTAGTTTGTGTACGCACGCCTCGCTGCCGACCCCGATCCTGACGCCCGAACCAAGATCCGCATCTTCGATCAACCCCGCGATCGATTCGATCTTCGAATAATCAGACGTTCTCAGTTCAATCATCATAATCACACATAAGAATCAATAATAGGTGTTTCAAGGTACTTACATCTCCTCTGCTCGCATAACATCTGCCAGAATGGCTCTTCTGTGAGCACATACTCCCTGATCGCGCCCGGATCGCCACCGCCGAGTGCGAGATCGATGCACCTCCGGTATATCTGCACGATCTCCCGGATCATCTCCGGATTCATGCCCCTTCCAACGATCTTTAATGCGCTCACCCCGATCTCGAGCAGGTCAGGGATGCTGCAGAGCGAGCAGTCCGTGCCCGCATCGAGGATCGGATGCACCCGCTCTACCTCGCCACCGACATGATAGTTCGCACGGCACGGAAGTCCAAGATTGATGCTCTCGCCCGCGCTGTGTATGAGATGGCATGTGCCATTTATATTCGAGCATCCGAACTGCCCGAAGATCTCGAGATCGATTCCGCTTCCTGCAAGCGTCCTGATCTCATCGAGTTCCATCTTAAACGGCAGGACAATCTTGCTTGCGCCCAAATCCTTCAGGAGTTCGATCTGCCCGCGATTAAACGTGTTTAAGAGCACGCTTGCATGAACCGGCAGTCCTGTGTCCATCTCCTTGATTAGCTGCATCGCACCAAGTTCCCCAACGATCAGCGCATCCACGCCCGCGTCCACGCCAGCAATGACGTGCGCTATGAACATCTCTTCGAGTTCGTCGCTAAGGAATGGGGTGTTCACGGTGTAATCCACCAGAATTCCATGCTCGTGGGCGAACTCGACGATCCCTTCGAGTTCCGATAGCGTTGGAACGTTACAGCCACGCCCGCGTCCCGAGAGATTCAGGTTCACGAAGTTCTCGTTCTCAAGTCCGAGATAAATCTCGTCCGCTCCGGATTCGATCACGCCGACGGCAGTCTCGAATGAATCTGCTGGCGCCATGAGGTTCATTTTTGGATGCATAATTAGAAATGTACCTCCTGCATATAATCCTCCAACTCTTTCAGATACCAGGGATCCTCCGATGCTTTCTCCCGCACCTCATAAAGCATTGTGAGATTCCTTGCGGCAGGGGGATATTCTGGGTTTATCTCAAGTGCTTTGTCAAAACACTGCTCTGCCTCATCGAATCTGCCCTTGAAGGGATAGGCGATTCCGAGATTGCCATAAGCCTTCTCAGATGCTTGATCAACACTCACTACATACTCAAACTCCGCAATCGCCAAGCCCCAGTCCTTCTTCTTCATATATGTAACACCGTCATGGAATCGGTCTTCGAGTGCGAGGTAGGTCTCAGCATCGAGATATGGCTTCTCAGAGAGGGCAGCCTCCAGAAGTTCTGCAATATCCCGTCTCAGTTCATCCACCGCATCTTTTACATCGGAAGGATAACCTATCCTATCTATCCTATCCATGCATTTTCCTGCCTTTAATATCCTTCTATGTATGAGATATGAATTTGCCAGATTACACCAGTGACTCCACTCCCATGCTGCAGCGATTACATCCTTCTCAAAGTAGATCAGCGCGTCATCATAACGTTTTAATTTCGTATAAGAGATCGCTCTGAGCGAATAAACGTCAGCAATATCTGGGTAGTCTTTCGGGATCGTTCGAAGAATCCTGATCGCTTGTTCAAACTCATCCGCTTCTACGAACCGATATCCTCTGGCATATTGCCTATCATAAGTACCAATCTTTGTAGGGGTTATGGGTGAACGCTCCGCACCTGCAACTTCTCCTGAGTCGTGGCTCTCGGCATGTACCCGTCTCGTATGATCTGACATATTCTCTGTTCTGACGCTTGCGCCACAGGTCGGGCATCTTGTGAATTTCTTCATTGCACCTCTCGATCCTTGGGTGGATGTTTATGGCTTTGATCTCTCTATTATTTCAGGCTTCGTGACAATGATGGTTACGGTGAATGGTGAACCGCTCGGGGATGGCTTGATAGCTCGCTTAAGTTGAAGTGTTTGTGGTGGATACACTTAAATGAACGTAGAGGGGATTTTTGATGTTTAAGGCAGACCATGGAATTTAGGTAGTGTCCTAATATACGATAGTTTATTATAGTGTGCAACAGAACCATTCTCTTGGTGAACACCATGGCACGACCAAGAGGAAAAATCGATGTTGTTTGTCAGAACCCACAATGCCATTATTATCGAAAAGAAGCTGGGAAAGACATTATCAAAAGCGGTAAATACAAGAGCACCGGCCATCAAAGGTATTACTGCAAGCATTGCGAAACCTATTTCATGGAAACGAAAGGTACTCCGTTATATCGAAAACAACTGTCCGAAAGTGAAATAATCAATATTTGTAAGCATTTAGTAGAGAAGAACGGTATACGGAGTATCGAACGAATCACAGGCCACCACCGAGACACTATAAGTAAGTTGTTGGAAGATATGGCTGAACATGCGACAGAGATGAATGAGTATCTCATAAAGACCCTTGGGATCACACCACTCGAATGCGATGAACTGTGGAGCTTTGTCAAAAAAAACAAAAAAATATTGAGCCCGGCAGCCCAAATTGGACTGAAGAAGGCGATGCCTGGATATATACCTGCGTAAAGCGAAGTACATACTTCTTTGTGGCATTTTCGGTTGGAAAACAGACCCAAGAGAGTTGTAGACGTATGTTGAAGAAAGTATCCGAAAGAACAGAGCAGTCGTCTCCGCAGACTAAAATGGAGATATTCACCGATGGAAACGACGACTACACTTATGTTTTGCCAGATTATTATGCGGATGCCTGTATCGATTATGGGCAGCTTGTAAAGATCAGGGAAAACGGGCGAGTCGTCCGTAAAGAGAAAAGGATAATATATGGCAACCCCGATCTCAGTGATATAGAAACCACCGACGTCGAGAACTACAACGGGATACTCAGAGAACGGATTGGTAGGCTGGTGCGGAAGACGAAGTGTTTCTCGAAACGGAAGCGGATGCTGGAATGTTCGCTCCATGTGTTTCAATTCTATTGGAATTTCATAAACGAGTTCAAAAGAAGGACTTCCCCCGCAATGTTGGAAGGATTGGCAGATCACCTATGGACATGGCACGAATTTTTCTATTTCCAATTAACTATCTTATATTAGGACATTACCGGAATTTAGGACGCTACCGCATATCCGAATCCGGGAACAAGCGTCTCGGTTTATAGGACACTACCCGGAATTCGAAAAATCCATCACGCGTCCCCCAAAACCGCACCCATCTTCACATTCCACCCGGCGATATCTTCTGCGGGGCACAATCGGAATATTCAGTGAGATCACTGGATTTTGTGGCAACCAAATTCGTGTAATTCGCGTCATTCGTTGTCATTCGTGATCTCTTGGTGCTGATTCTATCACGAATTGCACGAATGGACGAATCCCACGAATTTAATATCACGAGTTTGAAAAAGCTCAATCTGTGTCGGTATGGAGTATATGTTGGCTGCCATTGAATTAAAATGTATTTCTGCCTGAAACGCAGCAACACCTTCGGTGGAATTGAGCCACATCTCCACAAAAAACGTTTCATTATATGTTGCATCACTGAGATCAGGCACGAAATAAACTTCGGTCGCTGCTACCGGCACTGGAGATACAGCAATAACCAATGCAACCAATGTCATTCCAATTCCAAACACTAATC
>DAOURL010000212.1 GCA_030625165.1 Methanosarcinales archaeon
CCCATGGCTCTCCTTCCACCAATGTTTTCGTGTCGCTGCTGCTTTCAAACTCGACCAAGAGTTTGACGATCTTGTTAGCGTTTGCGTTCGTCGAGCCGCCTGTGCTGATAGCCACATATTTCTCTGCCATCCAGCCCTCGATGAAGTATTGAGTTACCTGCTTACCCTGCACCGTGCCGAGAGGGGCCACATCCATGTAATACGCGTAGTCCTGTACCAGAGGCGTTGTGCTGTAGATCAATCGATCCTCGGGGATGGTTCGTCCATTATCAGTGAGAGACGCGTTGATTCTCAACATCTCTGAACTCAGGTCGTCATCCAGTTCATACCAGAATGCTGCGAAATTGTAGGGGGTCCATGTGTAGCCAGAGTAGGAGGGACCCGCGCTTCCAGCTACACTCAAGTTGCCAGCACCATCCGCCTCTACGACCGTGCCGCGAATCTCGACCGCATCCACTGCAGTACCTGCGCTTGCAGCACTAAACGTAGTCAGCAGTGCAAGCGCAATCAGTATAGTCATTCGTCCGTTCATATTTACAACTCCTTATATCCGATGCAAATTGCACATAAATCTGCCATCGACCCTATGCATTCGACTTCATATAAATGTATCTCCTGCCAGATTAACAGATAAATGATCATCCCGCTGCCGATATGACCAGTTGCCGACAGCAGTCTACAGGATCACGAGAGCATCCATTGATGTGAGTTTGTCATCGCGGTTCATGTCACCCATCTTCGTCCATGTCCACGCCGTCGCCATCGGTGCTCCTGCTACGGGACATCGGTCAAGTTTCACAAACCATGACCGCCCCCATCAGAAACCCTGATTAGCCATGAAGGCGATACATCTGGTATCATGACCTCATTTAAGGAATTCGCAGATGCCTGCGAGACGATCGAAGGGATCGCAAGTTCGCTTGAGATAACGACTGTGGTAGCAGCCCTTCTCCGGAGGATCAGTGAATCCGGAGATCCCGACACCGAACTCGCAATCGTCTCCAGATTCATTATGGGGCGGGTATTTCCTGATTGGAGTGATGTCGAACTCGGTGTCGGTCCCTCGCTGTTGTATGACGCGATATCGAGGGCGTCGGGTCTGCCGGTGAAGCGGATAAAGCAACTGGTACGTGAGACCGGGGACGTTGGCGAGACCGCAAAAGTCGCACTCGAGAAGGGGGACGAGGCATCGAAATCGCAGACAACGTTTCTCGATTTCACTGGCGCTGGCACGGCTCCGGCAGCAGGGCTTACCATCACCATCGCGGACGTCTTTGAGAGAATGAACTCGATCGCTCATGCGTCAGGCAAGGGTTCGCAGCAGACAAAGGTAAAGCACCTGCAGTACCTATTCGGCACGGCATCCCCTGTTGAATCGAAGTATCTGGCACGCATCGTGCTTGAGGAACTCAGGATCGGGGTCGGAGAGGGGGTTGTCCGGGATGCCATCGCTCAGGCATTCGAGGAGGACGTGGGTGAGGTTGAGCGGGCTTACATGCTGATAAACGATCTCGGCGAGGTTTCTGTGACTGCGCTTCACCATGATCTTGATGCGGTTGCGATCATGATCGGCAGACCGATCAAACCGATGCTTGCGCAACTTGGCAGTTTCGACGATATCACAACTGTGTATGCAATCGAGTGGAAGTTTGATGGCACACGGGTGCAGATACACAAGGACGGCGACTGCGTCCGGATATTTTCAAGAAGACTCGAAGACGTGACGAACTCGCTTCCTGATATCGTAAAACTGGTAAAATCCCGGATAACCGCGAATCAGGCGATTCTCGATGGCGAAGTGGTTGCTGTCGGGGCTGAGGGGAAGCCGCTTGCATTCCAGGAGATCCTGAAGCGGTTCCGGCGGAAGTACGACATATCAGCGATGGTGCAGAAGATCCCGCTCTACCTGAATCTCTTCGATATCGTGTACCTTGACGGCGTCTCGCTGATCGATGAGGATCTCCGTGCCCGCAGAGCACGGCTCGAGGAGATCGTGGCGCAACATGAGCAGTTCAGTGTGGCAGAGCAGGTGTTGACAGACGATCCTGCTATAGCGCACGCAGTCTATCAGGCGGCTCTCGACGCAGGGCACGAGGGCGTCATGCTGAAGAACCCGGATTCACTGTATTCTCCAGGAAAACGCGGCAAAAACTGGCTTAAGGTGAAACCGATCATGGAAACCCTTGATCTCGTCGTTGTCGGAGCAGCCTGGGGCGAAGGGCGGCGTGCGAACCTGATCGGCTCGTACTTGCTTGCATGTTACGACACGGATGCCGGAGAGTTCCTTGAGATCGGCAGGGTCGGCACAGGCATAACCGATGAGCAGTTAGCAGAACTGACCGAACTCTTTTCGCAGTATATCATCTCAGAGGATGGAAGCGCAATCGAGCTTAAGCCCGCTGTTGTTTTTGAGATCGCGTATGAGGAGATCCAGAAGAG
>DAOURL010000031.1 GCA_030625165.1 Methanosarcinales archaeon
GGGAATCTAACCGCGGGGGACGCAGAGGAACGCGGAGGATGATAACAACTCTGCGAACCTCCGCGTGCTCTGCGGTTATTTTTCTTGCCAGAAAGCACAGGATCGCAATCAGGAGACCAATCAGCATACCTGAGTAGTTACGAATAAAGCACTAATCTTAAGTGCTCGTGACATGGACGAAAAAGAGAGAAAAAGTTATGCCAGAAAATAAGAAACAAGCCACCCAACGTGACCCGTTACCAGAGGACTTCGGTTCGCTCGAAGAGTTTTGGGCATTCTGGGACACCCACAGCACTGCCGACTACGAAGATCAGATGGAAGATATGGATGTGGATATAGGCATCCACTCAAGCAAGGTATATTGTGCTGTGGCAAAAGACCTGCTCGCTCAGCCGCGAACTCGGGCACGACAAGAAGGAGTGTCGACAGAGACGCTGATAAACCTTTGGCTCCAGGAAAAGGCAGCTACAATGGCGTAGGGGGAGCTTCCACCATCGCAAGAATCGATGAAACCTCTTGCAAGCCATAATCGGCTTCATCCATCGAAATAGATTTTTACTTTTACGATTCCGGACATTCCCCGGCAGCCACCCGGAGCGGCTCGCGGTATGTGGGTGATCGAGGTCGCATCACCCGATATATCGCAGGTCTTCGTCGCCCCGGTTCATCGATTCCTGCATCTGCTGCATCTCCTGCAGTTTCGCAACGACCTTCTCCATCTCTGCGGCATGTTCATCGAGCGCCTGCGTGTCCACCTCGATGCCGAGCGCCTGACTGAGCACACGCAGCACCGCCTGCGAACTCTTCGGATCGACGAGATACCCTGAGGTGATCCCCATCAGGCATGCCGCATCGATACCTCTTGCTTCACTCATCGCAAGCATAATCCCTGAAATACCGACGATCCCGCCCCACGGCTCGTTCTCCTGAAATTCGACGCCATATCCGGACAATTCTTCGATCAGGTCAGGATTGTTGACTGCGCCGACCACGCTGTCGGCATCCTCCAGTTGGTAGGTCGCATAACCGCCGAGCGTGTAGATCCGGGATACGTCAAGCTGCTGCGCGATGTCCAGAAACGCATCGCAAAGAATGTAGTGCCCTTCGTTTGTCACGCTCTGATAATCCCCAACCAGAATCAGCAGATCGTCCCCGTTCTCTGTGTGGTGCGCATACAACTCATTTCGGGACAGTCTGACCGTGCTATCCTCAAGCGCAATCACCTGCGGCGGCAGATGGGTGGAGTAGATATCAATGATCCGCTCTGCATGGAGTTCGTCGATCAGGTGCTCGGCAACCAGTTTGCCGACATGCCCAACGCCGGGCAGTCCCTCGATCAGGATCGGGGAGTTCAGTTCGATATCCTGCAAGACATGGATGGTGATGTCACTTGTGAACGTCAGCGCCTGATCGCCCTTTATTCTCGTTATGGTGGGGTTTGTCATTGTGATCAATCGGATTCGATTCTCGGTGCAAGGACATACTTGATCTTGCAGTCGCCGCTTGTGGGTTCAAATTTGATGACCACTGGGAGATCGCGCCCCAAGTCGATAACAATCTCGCCTGCACCACCAACGCCCTTGCTAATATCAGTAAGATAATCCAGTGAGTAGAGCGACCTAACCTCGGCGGGTTTGATAGCGATCAGATCCGAGCCGGTCAGATCGAGTCTGACATGATCGGTGTCGCCAGTCGCTTCCATGAAGAAGACGCCATCGTGCACGCCCATGCTCATGTGATCGCTAACCATCTCAGCCGCCTTGATCATCCGCTTGAAGACGCTACCCGAAACCGCGATCTCCGCAGGAAGATCAAGCGCAGGCACCGATGGCGCCTTTCGCATGGTGGACGGGTCGAGCAGGGATAGGGTGTACGAAAGTCCGCTCATGCTGATATCGAGTTTATGCGTATCAGGATCCAGCTCAAGTTCGATCTCCCCGCTTCTGTCTGCCATTCCAAGAATTTCAACAAATCTACTCAGGTCGATACCGATTTCACCCTCTGTCCCCTCAAAGAGTGTGAACGCATCGTTGGATAATTCGAGCGAGACCATTGCCGCGTTTGCAGGATCGACTGCACGAGCTGACAAACCCTCCGGAGCGATCTCGAATCGTGCCTCGTCGACAACTGCTGACACCGCCTTGATCGCATCCTGCAATACCTCTGCGCTAATGATTGCCTTAAACATGTTAACTTTCCTCCGATAATATAACTGGGTGTGATTGCATCTATTATTAATCCTTGCAGAGGGCGGTCAGGTTATCAGGTGCCGGGATTTTCTGCCGAGTTGGCAGTCCATGCAAACACAAAAGATAATACGCTTATTGCGACCCGTATCATGTAGCATCAGACACTCCGGACACGAGTTGCAAGCGACACCGAACCATGCACAGAAATAACCACGACACAGACGCATATTGCAAGCACGACCTGCATATACAAATCGTCCTTAATGAGCCACTCTACGAGGGAAACATCGGATCAACTGCCCGGGTTCTCAAGAACTTCGGATTTCAGGATCTGGTGCTCGTAAATCCCTGCCCGATCGGTTCTGAGGCATGGATGATGGCGCAGCACGCACGGGATCTACTAAAAGGTGCATCGATCTGTGAAACACTCGGCGAGGCAATCGCCGGTTCCGATCTCATCATCGGAACGACCGGGATGCGCGGGGAGACTGCTGGAAGGCATGTCCGGATGCCTGCGTATTCGCCAGGCGAAGTGCGCGAGAAATTAAGCGGCAGGGCAGGAACCGTGTCCATCGTATTCGGAAGGGAGAATGACGGGCTCACGAATGAAGAACTGAAGATCTGCGACCTCCTGATAAGCATCCCAACCAGCGAAGAGTATCCGATCATGAATCTCTCGCACGCTGTCGCGGTGGTGCTTTATGAGTTGTGCGACATCGAGATCGGGAGCGTCTTGCTTGCGGATCGGCGCGATCTCGATCTGCTGTACGACCACATCGAAGCCGTGCTCTGCGATCTCGATTATCCCGAGCACAAGAGGCAGAAGACCGTGCTGATGACGAGGCGGATACTGGGGCGGGCAGAACTGACAGCAAGGGAGGTCTACACGCTGCGCGGGATTCTAAGGCTAATCGACTATCACAACAGGTAGGGTCGAAATCCGGGGGCTTTGCGATCTCCGCCGTAACTACTCAGGTATGTTGATTGGTCTCCTGATTGCGATCCTGTACTTTTTGGCAAGAAAAATAACCGCGAAGGGCGCAGAGGAACGCAGAGCATTTAACCGTTTATTCCTCCTCCGCGTCCCTCTGCGTACTCTGCGGTTAAATTCCCTGTTTGGTTACAGTATCCCCCATGTTCTGGATAGTCCCTGCACAGTGAAGTCCCCCGATAGTGGTTTTGGGTACCTGCGTAGTTACCCCCCGCCGAAGACCGGATGATCGGCATCTCAACCCTCAGCCGCATCGGAACTGTTCGCGCGCATCCTAACATGCGACATTCATCACGCGGATGTATATGGCGGCGTAGGAATGGTTCTCGGGCTATTTCCTGATCGTAAGCACTTGCATGTCCCGGACCAAACACTGAGATCGCGCCAAGCACATCCTGGATTTTGTGTCAAGATTTATAAATGTGTGTGAACGATAATACATCAACCACCAGGAGGTTGTGCAGGAATGGATACAAAAGACACGATATATGCAGCGTTGATGGTCGTATCAGCATTTGTACTGACGTTTAGATGGCTCAATTACCTGGATAACCAGGATCCCATGATCTATGTCTCTGCGATGATACTGGTAGCTGCGCTCGCCGCGATGATCCTGAACGCCGATGCGCGGCTCAGGAGGATCGAATCCGAGATCGAGGCGAAGGAGCGATCCTTGCGGATCAATATTCAGGGCATGGAGGAGAGTGTGGATCGAAAACTGGATGCCATGACCAATGAGAATAGAGCCAGCATAAAAGAGATCACAGGCAGATTATATCGATAAACAGCCATGCGAAAAGCGACAATTCACCGAAAGACAAACGAAACAGAGATTGACCTGACGTTTGTGATCGAGGGAACCGGCAGATCAGAGATCGGCACAGGCGTTGCCTTTCTCGACCATGTGCTGGACTCGTTTGCGAGGCACGGGTTGTTCGATCTCACCATCCGCGCAGCAGGGGATACCGAGCTCGGTGATCACCATCTGGTCGAGGATGTCGGCATCGTGCTCGGGCAGGCGATATCCCAGGCACTCGGCGATCATGCAGGGATTGCGCGGTTTGCCGATGTCAGGGTGCCGATGGACGAAGCGAGTGCAAGCGTGATCCTTGACCTCAGCGGGAGGAGTTACCTGGTCTTCGATGTCGGGTTCTCCTCAGACGTGGTCGGCGATCTCACGACCCAGATGGTGCCGCACTTCTTCCACTCGCTGATCACGAGTGCCGGAATCAACGCGCACATCTCAGCAAGCGGTGGGAACGACCACCATGTAATCGAGGCGATCTTCAAGGCGTTCGGGATTGCGCTCGCGAGGGCTGCTGCGATCGAGCGGTCTGATGTTCCAAGCACGAAGGGCGTGCTCACTGGCTGATGATCCCCGTTCCATCGCGACCCGCCGACAGCAGGTGTCTGCTGCTGGTGGGTGAGTTTTAGTGAATGCCGCCCCCGCGACTCATCTATTATTGCAGTTGCACACCATCTTGCCAATCATCAAGAACACATAAATCTATTCAGTTTCTGTCTGATGCAAATTCAAAGACTCTCCCACGTATTCCTATCGATTTTTGCCTGATTTAGAATTCTTATCAGAAACGCACGTCCAATATCGCCTTTATGTGGGTTTGGGAGTCTGAGAGTAATGTTATCTTTGATCATAAATTGATGTTTTCCGCCAGAATAAGGTCCCTCGAAACCAAGAAGTTTCAGATATCGTATCAAATCTCTTCTTTTTATCGGTCCTATCCGAGGCATCAAACTGCCTCCATGATCGCCAGACCGATGCCATCAACCACTGGTAGCGGTAGATTTAGGCGTATTCTGAGCAATATCCATTCCTCGAGTACTTCCTCCAGTTCGTCTCGACACGACTCAAGGGTTCCGCTATTCGCATAAACACCACTAAATCCTGGTATTTCAGCATAGAATGTGCCATCCTCGGGCAGAATCTCGTATCTGGCTTTTTTCATAGCTGCATGAGCGTATTTCAGATAGTGTCCCATCCTTATTTATCTCCTGCAATTTTTTACTTGGGTTTATTTTTTGGCTATCCAGATCGACACAAACGGAGAGTTTTAATCATTGTTCCCGATAGATGCCGCCACACGACTCTCATTAATGCTTTCGTACGATTGCACCACACTTAACTTTTATCCACAGAAGCGCAAGTATCGTGCTTTCATATCCTTAATCCCACAACAGCCAGCGTGCATTTGTAAACATCCGGTTCACCTGTCGATTTAGTTTTGATCCTCTGCAATCTCGATCTTTCTCGGCAGCCCTTCCCTCGCGCCAACCGCCTCTATGCACTTCGCGGCAACAAAGTTCCCGAGACGCCCGCACACACCGAGCGGCTCATCGTTCAGGCGCCCATACAGGAACCCGGCACAGAACGCATCCCCGGCACCGGTCGTATCAACGACCCTCGCAGAAAACCCCGGAATGGAAACCTCCGCATCCGATGTTCGGATGTAGCATCCGTCCCCACCGAGCGTCACCACAACGATCTCTGCTCCGACCTCATTTAACTCCCCCGCTCCTTCTCTGTAGCCGGATCCCGTAAGCATCTCTATCTCATCGCGATTTAAGAAGACGACTCGGGTCTTTGAAATGGTCCCACGGAGTGCATCGAGCCCTCTCCTGGCATAGAGCATCCCGGGCGCAAAGGATATCTCGGCTTTCGACCGGTCGAGAATCTCGCTCTGCACATCGATTATGGTTTCGCCGACAAAGGAGGATAGATGCAGGCATCTCGCGCTTTTTACGTAGGATAGGTTCTCTGGCGTCACTGAAAGCGCATCGTTCACACCGGGATGCACATACATCGAGCGCTCGCCGCCTGGATCTACAAGCACGATCGCGCTGCCGGTTCTGCCCCGGGCGACCTCGATCCCTTGTGTGTCCACACCTTCTTTTACCATCTCAGAACGCAGGTATGCGCCATCGGCATCGTCCCCAACCCTTCCGATGAACCCTGTTTTTATGCCAAGTCTGGCGAGAGCCGCGACGGTGTTTGCAGCAGAGCCGCCCGGCTGCTCGCTTGCAGAATTGATCCCGATCTCCTCTCCTGCCGCTCCGATCCGCTCGACAAGGTAGAGTTTGTCGATATTCAGTGCGCCGATGCCGATGATCTCAACCATGCGCCGCCTCCATAGTTCTGATACTCCTGCAGGGCACAATCGGAAATCCCAGTGAAACCACTCTGATTTTATGGTGGTGTGCACGTGTTCGAACATTCGTGCAATTCGCGTCATTCGTTATCATTCGTGATTTCTTGATGCCGATTTTATGCCTTCGGCGCTGCTCGCTACGCTCACAGTCACGAATACCACGTTTGGACGAATGGCACGAATCGAGTAAATCGGCGTAAATCACTGGATTTTCAGACAGTGCCCTCTTGCAGCTATAATTGTCACCGCTGGCAACCGATCCTTTGAGTCTGTTGAGCGGTGAATAAGTGTAAACAGCGTAATTGAGATCGGTCATGCGTTGTTGAGAGCAACCATCATATTATGCAAGAATGCCTCAGCCCCGCCTCTCGGATAGCCGCCGAGACGGTGCATTTCCGTACCGTCCGATCTGAGAAACACGGTTGCTGGAACCCCGCCGGTGGGATTGTATCTTGCAGCAAGGTCGCGGCGTTTATCGGCATTGAATTTTATACACACGAACTTATCTGCCAGATCGATCACGTCCGGGTCTGCATACACCACCCTATCCAGTTCCTTGCACCATGGACACCGATCAGTGTACACGTCGATCATCACGGGCTTGTTCTGCTCCTGCGCAATCTTCATCCCTCCCTCATACGAGTACCACGTAATCCCGGTTCCCGGCTCTGCCGACGGCTGCGACGGGGGGGTGGGGTCGATACATGCGCTTATGAGGCATGCGACAAGCGCAACAAGCGCAACAAGCGCTACCGATGCAAGCATTCCTCTTGTCTTCATACAATCACTTCTGCTTGATCATTTGCAGGTCACCTCCATTAACCTTATCCATGTAGAACCCCCACGTATTCGCAAACGAAACCGTCGAGGAAGAAGATGAACACGCATGGAATGGATGAAAAAACCATTGGATCGACACTCTACGATCTGAAAAGCAAAGATACGCCTTATGAACGTGTTTTGAGTTCGATGTGCACCTATCCGCACCCCGTTGCAGTGGCGGCTCACCAGCAGTTCATCGAGACAAATCTCGGCGATCCCGGGCTCTTTGCCGGAACTGCGGAGATCGAGCACGAGGTGGTGCGGATGATGGGCACGCTCTTTGGAAACCCTGATGCGCACGGATACATCACAACAGGCGGCACCGAATCGAATATCCAGGCGATACATGCGATCAAAACTGCGCGCAAAATCCGCGAGCCAAACATCATCGTTCCGGCGTCAGCGCACTTCTCGTTCGACAAGGTTGCTGACATCCTGGGGATTGGGGTGCGGAAAGCAGACCTCGATCCGGAGTTCAGAGCCGATATCCGAGCGGTAGAGGATTTGATCGATGTAAACACGATCGGGATAGTTGGAATTGCAGGAACCACGGAATTCGGGCAGATAGATCCGATAAGGGAACTTTCAGATCTTGCATTATCGAAAAACATATTTTTGCACGTCGATGCTGCATTCGGAGGGTTTGTGATCCCGTTTCTTAGAGCGAAGTATGAATTCGATTTCGCACTTCCCGGTGTCACATCGATTGCTGCCGACCCGCACAAGATGGGGTTCGCAACGATACCAGCGGGAGGGCTTCTATTTCAGGATTCCTCCTATCTGCATCGGCTATCCGTAGATACTCCATATCTGACGGTAAATTCCCAGCAGACGCTTTCAGGCACGAGAAGCGGGGCATCGGCTGCATCCGCGTATGCTGTCTTCAAGCATCTCGGAAGGGAGGGCTACGAGAGGATCGTGCAGAGGTGCATGGAACTCACGTATGAACTGGTTGCGAGGGCTCGCGAATCCGGAATCGAGCCGCTCATCGATCCTGTGACGAACGTGCTGGTGCTCGATGTGCCTGATGCAGATTCTGTGCGCAGCGCTCTAAAAAAGCGCGGATGGGACGTGTCGATCACGCGCGACCCGCGTGCGCTGCGTCTGGTGATCATGCCGCACCTCTCCCGCGAGAACCTGAACCTGTTTGCAGACGACCTTGCCGATGTTGTGAGATGAACGAGTGCGAACTGATCGATGATCTGATCCGGTATCTCAGCGGAGAAGTTGTGGATTTTTCAGGATACGAGGTCGACCTATCCGGTCTCACCGACTTTGAGCGAAGCGTCCTCTGCGAGACAAGAAAAATCGAGTACGGCTCGGTTGTCACATACTCCGAACTTGCCGCAAGGATCGGAAAGCCAAACGCAGCGCGGGCAGTCGGAAACGCACTTTCGAAGAATCCCTTGCCGATCGTGATCCCGTGCCACCGGGTGGTTTCAAAAGGCGGGATCGGCGGGTATGCATTCGGCGTCGAAGCGAAGCGGTATCTGCTGAAGCTCGAAAACCAGAACATAGGGAACGCTACTGCTACTGCTACTCAGTCCGATCCATAAGCTGCGACCAGCTCAAACCAAAGCGCGAGAGATATGCGCTTCCAAGTATCAGCGTCACCGAGTTCTTGACTATGTGATCGAGCACGGCAGCGGCAAAACCAATAGCCGGGTCGATTCCGCCGAGACTGAATATCGCAGTCAGCGCCAGCTCATAAGTCCCTATGGCGCCCGGTGTGATCGGAACGATCTTTGTGAGATTTCCGACAGCGATTGCAAGAAATACGAGCGGTACCATGGAGAGCGATGCGGTTCCTGAAAATGCGCTTAATACTATAAAACATGTGAGTATGTCGAAGAGCCAGACTAGAAGTGAGCCTGTAAAGACGATTGCAAAGGCGCGTGGGTTTGTGGACACAACCGCAATCTCCCTGATGAAACGGGCGGCAACACCGCCAATCGTTGTACGGAGTTTCAGGAATAGGACCAGAAGCCCGAATACTGCCAATGTGGCAAGTCCTGCGATCGTGATGACATCTGTGATCCACTGGTCGAGCAGCATCCCCTGCAGCCCGAGCACGGCAAAGCCGCCGACCATCGTGATCGCAAGAATATCGAATATACGTTCAACAGCGAGCGAGGAGAATCCTGTGGTCAACGGGATGTTTTTCATCTTTTTGAGCAGATATGCGCGAACCACATCCCCGATCCGTGCCGGCAGGATCACGTTTGCAGACTGGCTCAACGATATGCACCCGACCAGAAAATCCAGACGCCCCTGGTGACCCAGCTGTGCAAGAATCTGCTGATACCGGATACCGCGCAGGGGCCAGGAGATCAGGTAGACCGGTATAGCAAGTACTATGAGCGCAGGCGATGCTGTGCGCAGAGTATCTGCAATATCGCGGACCCCGATAAGACCCGCAACCAAAAACAGGATCAGGATCGCAAGGATCGAGGTCAGGATGATCTTGCGCTTTGTTATTCGCATTGGATACAAACTCCATGTATTTGCTTAATAAGTTGTGGCTGTACCTTGTATTGCTCCAAAAATATATTGTCATTTCTTCTCTTTATCGCATGGTTTGTTGGAATGCCAACCTTTTTTGGTATAATGATTGGTATAATGATTGGTATCGGGATTGCTATTTTAATAACTGTGATAGTCAAGAAATAGATGATTTAAAATTTATTATATTTAAACATATTGACATAGGTTTATATGGAACTTATGTCCAGATTGGCTTAATCAGACACGAATGAAGGAGGTGTTGATAAAATGGCGAAAAATTATCTTGGGCTATGTTTAGCTGGAATGGTTATAACTGGAATTCTGCTAACACCTGCCGCTTATGCTGAAGACATGGGGGGGTTAATACTGGATTTAACGCCAGAGGTAACTGCTCAGACAACGGACGCTGCTCTGGAATTTCAGCCAATGTATATAAAAGTTGTTAAAATAATAGATAAAACCGAAGTAACATTTTGGGAATCTGATATCACTGAGCAAGAAGACATAAGTATTCCAGCTCCGGCTGGAAAATATAAGCTCTATGTTCAATTGCATGGGCATAGAACGATCTGGGAACTGGATAACGAGGGAAGAGGCTATGAGATTTCTCCATCAAGCAGCACAGTGGTTCCAACATGGGTCAATACTTATTGTAAGGATGTATTTGCTGATGCACCTTGGCGAGTGCAATCCGATAAGATACCTATTCTCGTTATGGTTAAAGATGCGGATGGAATATGCGGCGATTATGACTTGGGAAATGTCGAAATATATCTGGATGTAGACTGTGATGAAGATGATAATGAAGCCGATGATACACTTTTAGAAACTGAAACGAGATGGTATGGTGTTACGGTGAATGGAACATTCTATAACTTATATGAGCCTGGTGATTGGTACGGTATTACTTATTTAGACCCATCTGAACACAGTTTGAGTGGAGATGTTTGCTTCCACGTGGTAATTAGGGAAATTGGTGGATGGTTGGATCCGGATGTTGATGCGCACAGCCATTTTAATGTGACTATAGCAAATGACACTCTGCCCACTTTAACAAATTGGCATGCTGGTGACACACATTACCACAGTAGTTATACCGATAATGCAGTAGAACTTGGCTTTCCAGTAGAAGCTACGGTAGAAGCTGGGAAATCTATTGGGCTTGACTGGAATTCAATTACGGATCACTCCTTTGACGTAGGAGATACCAAAACAGCAGATCCTAATCACAAGTGGAATGCCCTTAAAAATGAGGTCACCTCTTACACCTCTGAATCGTACAGACTGATACTTGGCGAAGAAGTCTCTTGCTATGGACATGAGAACCCTCCCAATCCTTTAGTCCCAAGAGGCGTTGTTCATTTTCTGGTTTTCGGAATGGAAAATTTTACCGCTATTGGGGGAACTGAATTGAATTTCATTCCCGGTGGTCATGATGATCCATGGTGCGACGATCCAACATGGAATCTTGAAGATGTTATTGCTGTAGTTAATTCTCAGGGCGGCGTTTGTTATGCGGCACATCCGGAAGGGCATCGTGGGGCAGTTGCTGAGGCTTTGGATAGAGTGCCCTGGATAACTGAAGACTATGATCTGACTGGGTATAATGGTCTTCAAGTGTGGAATATGATAAACAACGACTATGAGCGAGATTTAGGATTAGAACAATGGAAACGCTTGTTATTAAATGGTCGCAAAGATGTATTTGTTGCGGGCGGCAGTGATGCTCATGGCGACTTTAGTCATGCAACAACCGTATTAGGGGATTTCGACAACGCCTTCGGAAAAGTCAGAACTTGTGTTTACACCGAGACTTTCGGCAATGATGAAATCCTCAACGCCCTCAAAAACGGTCATTCTATAATGACAGATGGCCCATTAGTGGTCTTTAATATAACTAACGAGCACGGCGAGACCGCAATCATCGGCGATGAGATTGCTGGACGCGATTTTTCTTTGAATCTGCAATGGGTATCAACATCTGAATTCGGAAACGTAGATCATATCTATGTCCATCGAGGGATCATTGGGGAAAATGAAACGGAACTCTCGGATTTGAGTTTAACTCCTGCCAATTTAGAGGGCAATATAACATTTAATGATTTACAGAGTTACATTCCTTCGGATACGGATTCGTACATCCGAATAACTGCAACTACGGATAAAGGGTATCGAGTATATACAAATCCTATTTTTCTTAAAAAGGTACCCGCGAACATCACAGTAGCAGATGCCGTAATTGCGCTTGAGATGGCTGTCCGCGGTGAGTACAGTGCTGATGCGGACGTGGACGATGACGGGTATGTTACTTCCCTCGATGCGCTTATGATCCTGCAGGCGGCGGCTGGAAGTATAGAGAGCGGTTAAATTTAAGTATCCTGACTGATATTGACCACAATGCCTGAGACGATGCGATCAAAATAGTATGCTTATGGTATCGTCGTTGACTTACCACGGTGAATTTGTCAAAGTGCATGGTAAGATGCATATAAAATTGCTAGGTACAATCCTTGTAATTAAGTGCATGGTATAGTGACTGGAACCTTTGGTTGTGGTTGCACAAGTATAAACATCCACAAAAAAATCTGAAGAGGAATAATCATGAGTAAACTGAATGGTAGCGTACTTACACTGATGGCTGTATTCTGTTGTACAGTGAGCGCGGCAGAATTGTGCGTGAATATAAGCGGTTTTGCTGTAACTGTGGCGACTGGAGCGTGGTGGGTGCTGTTATGAAAAAACACGCAACAGCCATTGATAAAGTTGTTATTGCATTGATACTATCTGTTATTTTTATGTCAACTGCCGTCGTTGGAGATATAGCACCTCCAAACGCACAGGGCGAGACTATGCAGCCAGTCAATGTAACCAACGTGCAGATGGTGAATGAGACTGTTCATATAGACCTGTGTATGGAAAATGCCACCGTAAAGTGTAATTTCACTCTGATGAACCATGGAGGGAACGAAAGTCTACTCGTGGGCTTTCCAGTCGGGCTTGGATGGGATTGGTGGATGTTTGGCGAACATACATATCCGTTAGAGGATTTTAAGGCTTATGTGAATTCCCAACCGGTGGAAACCGAGATGATGTACGTGAAAGGGGGGAGTCAGTGGAGGGTATGGAACATGAGTTTTGACGAGATGGAGATAAAGGATGTTGGAGTCAGTTATTGGGTGCCGCTCAGTTCTTATGGGAATTATGGCAGGGAGAAGGACTACTGGTTCACTTATGTACTGAAAACAGGTGCAGCATGGAGCGGTGTAATCGAAGAAGCAAACATCACGATAGATCTTCACGGCATAGAGCCTGCTTGGATAACTGAAATCGCGCCGGATGGCTACATCCTTGAAAACAACTCCATAACATGGAGCTACACATCGTTAGAACCAACCGAGAATATCTATATAAGATTTAGAACGTTGCGCCCGGATTGTGAGCAGAGATACACAGTCCCGGGATTCGTATCGGATGAAAACCACGCAGGAATACCTGATGCGATGGTTGAACTCCATTACTGGTATCCGGAGAACGGCACCGTCGGAGAGATCATCGATGACGCGTACGGAGAGCCGCTGGTCACTACATCTTACAATGGAACTGGCGGCATGGTTGGCTGGTATAACCTTACTAATCTGAGTGGTGATGGAGATTGGATTGATGTGGTCATTGTGGCACATGCGCTCGATGCTACGGGTAACGAAAGAATGGGGGTCAGTTATCCGATTAAGTTCTGCCCGTTTCTTGGATGGTCTGAGGGCGCGGTCAATGTTACTATTATTGTAGATATTAAACCAGTCACAACGCTAACGCCAATCGGAATAATCGCTTTGGTTGGCTTGTTAGCCGTTGTTGTGGTGAGCAGAATACGAAGAAGGTAAAAATAAGCAATTTGCTGCGATGAGTATTTTAGGGAATGTAGAGGTGATAAAAGCCGCGCATCTCACGGATATCCCAAATTCATTCGGTGGTGGGAAGTCTGGGGCGATGCAACATACATGGCAGGCTTACGGTATCGTCGTTGACTTGCCACTGTACAGATTCGTGGCTCTATCGCCGCCCGATATTGCGCACGTTTAACTCCCGCCGCAATCGAAGAATCGCCCCACCCATCCCGACCACATCCCGCTTCAGGTCGACCTTGGTCGCGCTCCCTGGTCTCCATCTCACAGGAAACTCTGCCACCCGGTAGCCGGAACGCTCTGCCCGAACCAGAATCTCGGTATCCCAGAACCAGTGCTCATCCTTCACCTGATCCAGCAGGTCAAAGAGTGGATCCCTCCGGAATGCTTTGAATCCGCACTGGTGATCGTATAATTTTGATTTAAGAAGCGTCCGCACCAGAAAATTAAATCCTCTGCTCGCAAACCCGCGTTTTGCCGACCGCACAGCATCGCTCTCAGGCATCATGCGCGACCCTGTTGCGAGATCGTAGCCGTCGCGTATCTTGCCGATCAGTTCTGATAGGTGTTTCATATCGGTTGCGAGGTCAACATCGATATAGACAAGAATATCGCCGGATGCGGATTTGAATGCCCGGTTCAATGCGCTTCCGCGCCCCAATCGTTTATCACTGTGCAGATGCTTTACGTAAAGGTGTTTTTCTGCGAGTTCTTCTGCTATTTTGTCTGTTCCATCGGTTGCACCGTCTTCTGCGATGATGATCTCGAAGTTCGAGGTTATTTCACGTAACGTATCCGCGGTCCGTCTTACAGTCTCTTCCAAACCTTCTGCTTCGTTGTATGCAGGGAGTACGAGTGAAACTTCGGTCATCGATATCGGCTTCCTGATGTATGGTTTCCTGATATCCGGTTAGAGGTGGACGGATATTAAAAAGTTACGGCATCCCGAACTTTCGCATTCATGCCTTCGGCACCGTTATATAGAATATGCACCCGCCACCCGGATTATCCTCGATCCGGACATTCCCGTTGTGCGCATCAACCACACTTTTCGTGATCGCAAGCCCGATTCCGCTGCCTTTTATTCCGCGCTTCTCCTTTCGCATGAAACGCTCGAATACTGATTCCTTCTCATCATCGGGTATGCCATCCCCGTGATCAGAAACCCCGAATACCCAGTCAGACCCCTCACCATCGAGTGTCAGGGTGACCGTTGCGTGCTCGGGACTGTACTTGATTGCGTTGTCGATGGTGTGCAGGAATGCATTCTTCAGGAGTTCGGTCCCGAGTACGGGGCATCTCTCGCCAGTCTGATACTTTATATCGATTGTTATGTCACGTTCTTCTATTTTCCCATCCAAAACCCCAAGTATATCAGACAACATCGCATTCAGATCGATCTCCTCAAGATCATTCTCGGAAACTCCCCCTTTTACGTTTGAATACGTTTTTATATCCCCTATCATCTCGTCTGCATGCATCGCGGCATTCTCTATCTTATCTACAAATCTTTTGACGATCTCATCGTCCGACTGATTCTTGATAAGCCCGCTATAGCCAACAATCACGGAGAGGGGACTCCTGAGATCGTGGCTCATGATGCTGACCAGCATCTCCTGAAGTCGGTTTGCCTCGGCAAGTTCTTCGGAGAGTTGTTCTTCGCGCTGGTGTCGCTCTCGCTCATCCGACCTCTGACCATTCCCCCTGGCATGTATGCCCCCTTCAGTGCCGTCTGTATATCGCTTCATATTCCCGTACTCCCTCCGCCCTGCCAGTTGTGTGCGGAGAATCTCCTGTGCCGTGATCTTGCATCGGTCTTTCGTGTGACTGGTGATTGCGGCTTGCGATGTCTCACCGCGCCTGCATCACTCTTCCTGCAATATCATCCCCGACATCGGTGGTGCCTGACGATCCTCCGAGATCATACGTCTTTACAGCCCCCTCAATCAGGTTCGTTTCGATCGCACCAACGATTGCGTTTGCAGCGTCGCGCTCGCCGAGTTGCTCGATTAACATCGCGCCAGCCCAGATCGTTGCGATCGGGTTGACCTTGTTCAGACCGCGGTGCTTTGGCGCACTCCCGTGTATCGGCTCGAACATGGAGACGCCGTCCGGATTGATGTTCCCGCCCGGCGCAAGCCCGAGTCCGCCCTGGATCATCGCGCCGAGATCGGTGATGATATCCCCGAACATGTTAGGCGTTACCACCACATCGAACCACTCAGGGTTCTTCACGAACCACATGCAGATCGCATCCACGAAGTTGAAATCGGTCTCGATGTCAGGATATTCGCCTGCGACCGATGTGAATACCTCTCTCCAGAACCCGTAGATGTCGGTCATCACGTTTGCCTTGTCAACGGACGCAAGCTGTTTCTCCCGCGTGGACGCAAGCTCGAATGCGTAACGGATCACCCGCTCGGTCCCCTGCCTGCTGATCAGCCCTATCTGGTAAGCGATCTCGTCGGCATCGGTCTCGATGTCCAGACCGAACTTCACATGGTACAGATTGCGCACGATCTCAGCGGTACCGTGGCTCTTGCCGGCTGAAGCCCGCCCGCCGACGCCGATGTACAGGTCTTCGGTGTTCTCCCGCACCACGACAAAATCGATATCTTCCGGTGTTTTATCCTTAAGCGGAGTCTCGACTCCTTTCAGAAGTTTAACAGGTCTTAAATTGATGTACTGGTCGAAATAAAATCGAGCATTTAGTAAAATCCCCTGCTCAAGCACCCCTGGTGGGATACGTGGATCGCCGATCGATCCGAGATAGATCGCATCGTATCCGGAGAGTTCCTTAAGCGTATCCTCTGAAAGCAGTTCTCCGGTCTTTAAGTAATGTTCTGCTCCGTGCGGATACTCGATCCATTCTATATCGAATCCGTACGCCTCTCCTGCCGCATCCAGAACCTTCCTGCCCTCTGCGACGATCTCCGGACCGATGCCGTCGCCTGGGATCACTGGAATTTTATACTGTGCCATGTTCGTTCCTCAAGAACAGGATTGGCATCGGGATGTTAAATCTTTTGCGGCTGGGGGTCTGTCATTGAGCCGTCACGATGTGACTGGGCATTATAACTCATTCCCCTTCCCGCTTCAGCACCCTGACATGATCGCCGCGCACAGTTACCGGTATCGGTACCATCGCCTCGAAGAGCTCGACCGTGATCTCTTCATGTGCCTCATCGACCCGCTTCACTCTCGCTTTCTCACCCTTAAATGGTCCTGAGATGAGTTCCACGATGCTGTCGACCGATATGCCGGTGACAGTCGGTTTCGGTGTCAGGAAGTGCTCAACTTCCTCGATGTTGGATTCGCCCTGCACAAGCGACCTTGCATGTTGCACCATCTGGACCGCCTGGGCAAGTTCGTCGCGGTCACCTGACTCGACCAGTATGTAGCCGCGCAGTTCATCAGGCACGAGTATCGCGCGTATGTCGTAATGATCCCTCAGCGCAAGTTGTCCGAGTATGTTTGCGACCGAACGCTCCTGGTTCGCAGTGGTCTTCACCACATAGACAGATTCTTCGCTCATAGATGCACTTCCTTTAGTGTTTCGTAGATTGCGCCTTTCGGCGTCAGTGTGCTCTTCTTCAGTTTGATTGTGTCCACATCCATCGTTCCGACCTCGATATCTGACAGGTGCTCGATCGTAGCTCTAAGTCTCCTTCGCGCCTCTTCCGGGTTATGTTTTACCCGTGCAAGGGTCGCATGTGGGGTGAACTGCCGCTTCTCGCGCTTAAACCCAAGTGGTGTTAACGCCGACTCCACCTCTGCGTACAACTTGGTAAATGTTTCCGCGGGATCTGCACCGATATAGATCACCCTCGCATAACCTGGTTTTGGGAATGCTCCAACCCCGTGAACTCTTGCTGTGAATGGTTCGGAGTTTATGCCCGAAAGCGCATCTTCGATCTTTGGAATCTTTTTTTCGGGCACATCGCCAAGAAACTTCATCGTAATGTGGACCTGCTTCGGATCCACGAGTTTTATGTTCCCTTTGAGTTCCTGCTGGATCTCTGCGATTGTGTCTATGAAAGAATCCGGAAGATCAACAGCGATAAACGTCCGTATCATGAAATCACCTAAAGTATCAGGTAGTACTGTTGTAATCTTTCAGATAGATAAAGATTGGTAGTCAGATAGCTGTCTATCAGAATGCCCCACATTCAGCCACCCGAATCGCAAGACCAGCCACCTCGACCGCGCTCCTCCCAAGAATCCGCACCATCGCCTCTTTCCCGACACCACCTGCATCCCAGATCACCTGCGGCACAGAACCCATCTCCCTGATCGCGTACTCTGCGCCCCAGTCCATCGTCTTGTGGTGCGGCGGCTCGTCCTTCCGGTCAAACGACGCAACCGTATAGCCGCACTCTTCGCAGGCAGAGATAACGGCATCCGAATACTTGATATTCAGCGCGCTTCGCATCATCGGATCGAACTGCATGACTGCAAGGATGAGCCGTGCGATGTGTGACGATGCACCGAATTCCGCGCATCCGACTGCGCATGCCCTGCCGCCGCCGACCGTAACGATCCTTCCCCTGACTGCGACAACGTCCCCTACCGATTGCGCCGCGGGAGTCGCGCTTCCGATGTTGCACCCGACCTCAGGGATCAGTGACGCGAACGATGGGGAGTTCTCGATCGCTTTT
>DAOURL010000099.1 GCA_030625165.1 Methanosarcinales archaeon
ATCGGTACAATATTCGGCGAGACCGGGTTTGCAGACTTCAGGTTCACGGTCTCAGACCCTTCGACAAAACAGGGCGACTATCTCAAGATCTGGCACGAGATCGATGGCTGGGTACTTGCCCAGGTGGTCGCGATCACCAGATTGGACGAGGATCGGGGCGATTCGAACGCTGACCAGATGGTCGCAAAAGCCATGGTCATCGGATCGCGGCAGAACAGGATTCTCAGGATGCCCAAGACCCCGTTCATCCCCGGGGACCGGATATTTCACGCGGATCCCGAACTGATCGCATCGACGCTTGGGCTCACACGCGGTAATGTCTATCTCGGACTTCTTGAGGGGCAGAGTATACCTGTGCATCTCGATGCCAACGCCCTTGTCCAGAAGCATGTCAGCATCCTTGCGCGGACCGGCAGCGGCAAGTCGTATGCAGCAGGTGTGATCATGGAGGAACTCTTCGATCAGGAGATCCCGCTCTTGATCATCGATCCGCACGGCGAGTACACCTCGCTCAGGGATCCGGCGGTCGAAGGGGACTTCGAGTACTTCGAGATCGCACCGGCAGGATACGCAGAGCGGCTGACCGTGTACACGCCAGCAGATAGGGTGCTAAATCCCGGGGCAGATACTGTGTTTCGGTTAAATGGGGTCAATCTCAAAGCAGCGGACCTCTCAAGGATTCTTAATATCCAGTCGAGCAGCCAGATGGGCGTCATCTACGAGGCGATACAGAAGATACGCGCTGAGAAGAACCGGTACACGATCGACGACATCATCTTTGAGGTCGGCAATAGCAACGGCAATGCGAAATGGGGCGTGTTAGGCGTTCTTGAATCGATTCGGGAGACTGAGATATTCTCAGAGAACCCAACACCGATTCAGGAACTGGTTCAGCCCGGACGGGGTTCGATCATCGACATGAAAGGAGTTGTCCCTGATATGCAGGCGATGATCGTCGCACGGTTGTGCGAGGAGCTCTTTGAGGCAAGAAAAGTCAATACCATCCCTCCGATGATGCTCGTTATCGAGGAAGCGCATAACTACTGCCCTGAGAAGGGTTTTGGCAAGACCGTCAGCACTGATATCATGCGAACGATCGCGTCAGAGGGCAGGAAATTCGGGCTCGGGATGATGGTGATCTCCCAGCGCCCGGCACGCATCGACAAGAATGTGCTATCGCAGTGCAACACCCAGATCGTCCTCAAGGTAACCAACCCAAACGACCTGCAGGCGATTCGAAAGGGGCTTGAAGGGATCAGCGTTGAAGCAGAGGCTGAGATCAAGAGACTGCCTCCGGGGGTTGCGATGATTGTGAGCGGTGATATCGAGCGACCGATAGTGGTCGAGATCCGCGCACGGAAGAGCCGGCACGGCGGGAAGTCTGCCTCTGTGATCGAGCGCGAGCCGCGGCGCGAAGAGCAGCGGGTGGGAAGGGAGCGCGAGCCACTGTTTGCGCCAGAGAAGAAGGGGGAAGTGGAAGAGCGAGTATCTGCTACAGAACAGAAACCTCTCGAAGGAAAGAAGACCAGCGGTTTATTCGCAAAGGTTTTCGGAAGCGGAAAGACATAGCCCGATCTCTATTTTTGTTGCGAAGTTTCACGTCCTACCAAAGAACTTTTCGATAAACAGAAAGGTTTAAATAGCAGGATCTGCACACCATAAATCGCACTTGTCGATAAATGGATAAGTGAGAACAAAGGAGGACAATACAATGAAAATCAAGACAGTGTGCATGATACTAACATTCCTACTGATCGCCGGAGCAGGCATTCCGGCAGCGGCAGTGGCAGAAGTTCGTATGCCGATGCCGGTAGTGCTACCAGAGATGGTGTCGATGGAATACTCATCAGGCATGACAGATACAGACTTTCTGAAACTTCAGATCAGTCCGCGGAACTCTCATACAGAGTTGATGCCGGGCGATAGCGACGAGATCACCGTTACGGTGACGAACAAGAACAATGTGACAGTACCCGTGAATCTCATGGTCGTGGATCAACCGTACAGCGAGTACGTATTCGACGAAGACTGGATCACGATAACGCCTGAGTCCGCAGAACTCGGACCAGACGATGAAATGGAGTTTACGATCTCGGTTACGATCCCTGAGGATGCAGATCGTGGGTACTACAGCTTGCAGGTCGCATTCACAGACGCTGTGATGCCAACACCATACCCGTCGCCGTATCCGATGTATATCAACGCACTCGATCTCCACATCAGCGTGTGGACGCCGCCTGTGATCCAGATCCAACCATCATACATCTATGACCGGGTCGAATCCGGCAAGGAGTATGATTACCAGATCAATCTGAATAACGTCGGCGAGGAGGTGATCGAGATCGCTCCGAAACTCGGAGGTGAGCGAGTGTGTGGGTATGATATGGGGATGGTGCAGGCATTCGAGGATGATGCGATCACGATAGATGCGCCATCGGTTGTGCCGGCAGGCGGCACCGCCACAGTTACCGTGCATCTTTCGGTGCCTGAGGATGCGAAAGGCAGGTACGAGGGCGGACTCAAACTGAATATCGATGACCCCTCGATCGAAGAATGGAACGGGATGGTTCATCTCAGTTTTGAGGTGTGGACACAGCCGACAGAGCCGTTTGTAAAGACGTTTGCAGTAGGGGTCGCCGAACCCATAACAATTGAGATCGAGTCGAACCAGTACC
Organism: Methanosarcinales archaeon; assembly: GCA_030625165.1. Taxonomy (GTDB): domain Archaea; phylum Halobacteriota; class Methanosarcinia; order Methanosarcinales; family Methanogasteraceae; genus Methanogaster_A. The sequence goes on from DAOURL010000099.1 coordinate 2,676, forward strand.
GGCATTATACGTGCGGAGGCGGGGGTGGAGGCGGCAAGGACGAAGATCCGTCCTTTGATGTGACGCTTAAGGAATCGTCAGGAAATCCTGTAACACTGACCCGCACCATGGCTACATACCGTGGCTCGGTTAATCTCGGTGGCAGCGACTGCACCCCGCCATGGGAGATCGACAGCAGCGGAATATACGATGAGAGCCGCACCAGTTACGTCGAACGATACACCGCGGATGGCGCAGTCGGAGAGTGGGAACTTGGCATACTTCCGCGCTACGCCGAAGGATTTGAGTACACGATAACGATCGGAGATGCGGGATGAGGCGCTACACCGCGCCCCATCCCCTAGCAGGTGGCAACATGGCGAAGATGCCGACACTGGCATTGATTGTGATCTCAGCCGCGCTGATCCTTGGTGCAGGATGCATCACGGACACAGACGACAACGCCCGGTCGTACAGTATCGTATGGGCGGGCACGCCGCCTGCCGATCACAAGGTGATCGAAGCTGAACTCTCGCACCAGATCGCGCCGTATCCGGGCGCGCCGTATGGCAACGTAACCGCCTCTGCATCGGAAAAAGACGGCGGGATGCGTCTTCACATATCTGCCGCATCGCCAACATGCAGGTATCCTGATATCTACGACTTTGTGTACATGAACCATGAACTCATAAGGACCGGGTATCTCCTCGAAGCGATCCCTGAGACGACGAGGCAGGACGCAATCGGAATTGCGATGCAGAATCCGGAGATCGCGGGTGTGTTATCAGGCGGTGCGGGCACTGGCGTTCCGACTGTAAGAAGGATCCTTCCTGAAACGGCAGAGGAGTTCTACGCGCCAAAGACCTGCATAAGCGTTACATGGGCGGATGCATCGGTCTCAGCGCTTGTCGATATGGACACTGGAAGCGTGGTTGAGACCTGGGGGGTGGGTGGATGAAAAACGAAACGAGACTGAAGATACTGAAAATATCCTGCATATATGGCGGCATACTCAGCCTGTTTCTTCTTGGTCTGTACGTCTTCTTTGTGGTCGCATTTCCGGGCACCGTGAAATTTATGCCGATCCAGGTCGCTCTGCTGCTGGCAGGGATCGTCTCAGTCATCGTCTTCTCCTATATGCACCTCAATTATGCAAGGGATAACCCGGAAGAATTCACATGCCCAATCCTTTCCGGAATCATCATAACTGCGATCAGCCTCTCGTCCGGTCTGATCTTCATCTACCCTCTGGTGTTCTTATACCAGGGGGATCTATCGAGTGCGGTCGCCATGTTCATGTACTCCATACCCGGGTATATCAGCCTGATTCTTGGCATCCTCTCCGCGTATGCGGTGTTAAGCGGCAGCAGAAGATCTCCGGAGGGTCTTGTGCAGTGGAAGATACGGGGGCTGCAACTGAGCACGGTGATCCTCGCGACAGGAATCGTTGTTTCCGGCATATCCCTATCATCGGGCATTCTTGGAGATACCATGATGCGGTATGAACTCACAATCGATACGTCGGAAGAGACCACGCTTTTCGTGCCACTGCCTGTTGATGAGTCGAATAACGTGATTGTGGGGCTCATAGATGGGCTGGAAGTAATCGAGGGCGACGCCGTGTGGGATATCGTGGATACCAATCACGGGACTGCGCTGGAGGTTCGCACCAGCACGGGATGCGTCCTCTCTGCCCAACAGGAATGCGGGAAAAAGGGCCGGGATGAGGGGCGCGAATGGGTATACAACCACAATATAAGCATGCTGTCCGGGGCAGACATGGCAGCTTACGAAGCATGGGTCTTCTCCTCGAATGCTAATACAACCCTATACCTGGAACTATCAATGGACAATGGTCTGGGCGTCGTGTTGAGCTACAGTTGCGACGATATATCCTTAAGCGAAGGGTGGAAGACCGTATCTGTCGATGTGCTGGTAGCTTCCGGCTTGGTTGCGACGATACGCCCTTAAGCAGAGGGTGGCAGACGGTTGAACTGGAACGATTCAGGCTGTGCTATGACTAAAAGAGCATAATGGAGGAATAATATGCTGTCAAGAAAAACACTTACAATCGGAATCATCCTGGTAGCAGTACTGGGAATATCAGCTTGCATAGAGACGAATCACGAAGTGGAGGCGCCGGCCGCTGTCACTTCTTCCAATGAACCCGCAGATGCCAACAACCAGGTGGGGGCGACGCCGGTGGCAGACACTTCTGCCGATGAAAAGAGTCCGGTATGGAGCCCTGATAGCTCGAAGATATTCTTCAAATCAGATGGTTGGATCTGTGTCTGCAATCCGGATGGAAGCCAGAAGGAAAAGCTGTCAGAAGTTAAAGGGGAATCTCTGGTCATGGACCCCGAGATGAAGCGGGCTTTTTACAGTAATATCACATCGAATGAGGGCAGAGTGACCCATCAGGCGTACGTGATGGACATCGATGAGGGGACCATGGAGAAGATCGCTGAACTCACTCTTGAGAAAAAGTATGTTGGTGACGGCGGTTATATGGGGAGTACCAGAATGTCAGCTTGCGAGATGCATTCATGGAGTCCTGATCGGACAGAGATCTTCTTCACGGGACTGGAAGAGACCGGCTATACGTGGGTCTGGAGAGAAGAGGAAGGAGAATGGGTGCGATACAGAGCCGGAACCGAGCCTCCCATACCTGTTGTGCCTGACTATTATGGGCCAGGGAATGATATAAAGTTGATTGCCAAAGAACATCTGAAAACCGCGTGGGTATGGGACCTGACAGAGAATGAGTTGAGATTCATCGGCAACTTGAGCTACGGAATCGTGCATGGCACCCTTGGGGGACTGGTCGTCTGGAGTCCTGATGGCAGGTATGTGGCTCTGCCCTGCATCGATCTTTCAGAAGCAGGGTCTACCGATCAGATCTTTGTGATAGACATGGAAACCGGGGCGAGCAGGAGATTAACGTCCTTTGTTGGGTCCAGTACGTGGCCCAGATGGAGTCCTGATGGTAAGAAGATCATGTACGTGCGAATGCCACCGAAATACTGGTGGTCACCCTACATCGACAACAGTGATGAGGGTGCGGATATCTGGGTGGTTGACACCGATGGAAGCAACGAAAAACAAGTGACAGATACTCCGAAGAACTGGGAAGAAGGATTCTGGAGTCCTGACGGAAAAAGAATCGTCTATGCTTCATGGAAACCGGGTTTTATGAGCGTGGGCGAAACTCGGGAGATTGAGATCTGGATGGTGAATGAGGATGGGGGTGATGAGAGGCTGCTTACAACGATTACCACCGGGTTCATAGTGCGCATGGTGTGGAGCCCTGATGGATCAAAGATAGCCGTTGTGACATGGGACTTAGTTGAAGATGGGATTGACCGCGACATATACGTGATAGATATGCCTGCAACAGAGGATGTGAAAAATGAGAACCACACTTAAACTCGCCGTTTTGGTGACGGTTTCATCACTCCTCATCTCTGTGGGCGCATTCGTTTATCCACTGATGCAGGATCCTTTCGAAAGTCAGTCTATGGATGTGGATGCAGGCAACGTCACTGAGCTGGAAGGAGGCTTCCACCTGGAATACGATCTGCCAGACAGTCCACACGAGCTCGCGGGCGCCAGTCTGTTTGTGCATTCCGGAAACAAAACGGTCACGGTTTATCACCTGCACGATAGAGAGCGAGAACGTTTAGATTCTGGCGAACCCTTTGAGACGGTTATTGTATCCGGAGATCTGAGCGATCCGGAAGAGAGGGGCACCGCGTGGTGCTATCTTTTCGATGCAACCGATGCTGTTATGGATTCTTATGGTGCTGGAAGAATTGCATTTATGGTGGAAATGAATAAAAGCGCACTTCTTCAGCCACATACCGGGAACGAGAGGACGGAAAAGGCGTATCCGGATCTGTCACTTACGTACTGGAAGCCGTCAACATCCACTTGTGCTGGCATTGCGGCTGTTTTCTTCATGCTGTTTATCCTGTCCACCATCGCGACTGTGATCTATGCTGTCGTGACGCGTGAGCCAGCAAAGCGAGAAGAGGGCGAAGATAGAGGGTAGAATGAAAATGAAGACAAAAACTGAAAAACTTTTAGCCATCATCCTGTTGTTAGCAATCTCATCAGGTGTAATTATAACTGCTCTTGTGATGCTACCATCTCCTGTGAAACATGTAATTACGCCGGAACCACAATTGGAAGATTTGACCAATCTATCTGAAAATATAACAAGGCTAACGACAAATCCGGGTCCGGATAAGAATCCTGTGTGGAGTGCGGACGGGAAAAAGATATTTTTTGTAGCAATGCCAGATATTGGTATTGAACGTTATGGTCCGGACTGTTACATTTGTGTCATGGATGCAGATGGCAGTAATTTAACTCGTTTAGCAAATGGCACAAAACCGGTTGTGCGTTCTGACCAGGTATTTTTTCAAAATAAGGCTTACGTACCCATTGATGTATGGGTCATGAATACAGACGGGAGCGATAAGAAAAAGTTGGCATCGTTAAATGTTACACCACTCGACGCTAACCCCACCATAAGCCCTGATGGGGGAAAGATATGCTACTTCACACCGTATGGTACTGGTTATCATTGGGTGAAGTGGAAAAATGAGACATGGACAAGGTTTGATTATGAACCACGTGTCAATCGACGAAATATGGATATGTTGGCGAGGGAAACACACGCAGATATTTTTGTGATGGATGCCAATGGGGGCGATAAAACAAAAATAGCATCTGACATTGACCTCACTTGTTCTGGTTATTCGGATTTGATATGGAGTCCGAATGGAAAGAAGATACTTTTCCAAACCTCAACGCTATCCGGCAACAACCCTACTACAAACATTGATATCAGGATTATGGATGCTGACGGAGGTAACCAGAAGAGATTAACAGATTATCCGGAGTATGATACGAGCCCAAAATGGAGTTCTGATGGAAAGAAGATAGTATATATGTCCGGCAATCTCAGCAACTTTGATATCTGGACAATGAACCCCGATGGTAGTGATAAAAAGCAGATAACGGTAGGAACACTGATCACTGATTTCGATTGGAGCCCGGATGGTAAAAGGATAGCTTATATCTCCGGGTTAACGAAGGACCCTAAAGCTAAGGAAATCTGGATAATGGATGCAGACGGAAGTAATAAAGAGTTATTGCTGAGTGTCCCTTATGATCCTTATTCAGTAGGAATAAGTTTAGCATGGAGTCCAGGTGGCTCAAAGATAGCTCTTGATTATCATCTGATAGGTGTTGTAAACAGCGATATTTATGTAATAGATGTGCCGGCAATGGATGAGGAAGAAGGAGGAAGAGGTGAAATTAAACGATGAAAGACAAAGTTGACATCGAGGTATGGGAAGCATTGCTCAACTTCATGGTTGGAGATGAAAATAAGCAAGAAACCAGAACTGTTCGATGGTTTTACCACAGCATTCCCTTTGTCCTCTTGTTTTTATTCTGGGAGATATTGGC
>DAOURL010000098.1 GCA_030625165.1 Methanosarcinales archaeon
CGCAGCTCACGATACTGGTCTTATAAAACGAGAGCGGAAAATAGACCCAGTGATCATGTTTTGGGTCTTAGTCATGGGATTCGGCGTTCAGCTTCAGCGCACTCTTGCCAGCATGAAACGCGGTTATGAAAAAGCATCAGAGACTGAATTAAGTGATGGTAGTTGGTATGAGCGGTTTACGCCCGAACTCACGGAATTTTTCAAGGTATCCGTGTCTCATGCTATAGAACACCTTGCCCAAGAACGAAATAGATCGCTTAACGAAAAACTTTTCCAATGTCCATCCTGACGTTTTTGACTGTGATCGGTACAACCGCATCCCCGATGCCGCATATCTCGGAGATTTCACCCTGTTCGATCACAAAACCGAGAAACTCGCCGAGCCGTCTTGGAATAACCGTAACGTCAGCACCGGAATCAACATACATTTCAACAGGCACAACCCGGTCTGCCTGCTTCAGTTTGACCACTGCGACAGGTCTTAACACCGTTCCAAACAGTTTGGATTCCTCTACTGGTACGGGAACTCGACAATCATAGTACCAGAGCCTCAGCTTTCGGGACATAAGAGAGCAAAGGCTCTGCAGTAAACTTTGTTGCCTCACTCCATACCTGGGCAGGATCCTCGCCATGAGCAACGATCCGCTCTCCCACGATGGCGATGTACTCTCCTTGATATTTTGCTCTCTCCTTTGGATTGGATGCGATCCAGTTCAATTCCTTCATTTAAATCACAATCAGGCATCGTTCCGCACAGAATCGATTCCGGCGGCAACGCCTGTGTGAATCATCTGCACACGAAACGGCAGCATTCCAATGAGCAGATCCACCTCATCGCATGATGCCCCCGCGAATACGAAATCGTTTGCGGACCCCTCCCCAAAGAGCACAACCTCAACCTGCGCTCCAGCTTCGATGATCTCGGTCTCAGGAAGTATCTCGATGAAACCGTCAGCAGATGCGAGCGCTGTGATTGCGTCTGAGCCCTTGATCACAGGATACGACACTCCTCGAACCACTGCAACCGGCAGGAGCTGGTGCCTTCCAACAGACTGGATCCGTGACCCGAGCAGAGCCTTCTTGTCGTATCGAAAGTTTAATAATCCTAAAACAAAGTTTGGAAAGACGGATGGATTATTCAGGAGAGCTGCCGCATGACCACAATGGACGCACTCGACAAAACACTGTCAGACCTGCATAATAAGACCGCAATCGAGGTAAGCGCGATAGTGAGTCGGAATGGGGTACTGATCGCAGCGAATGCGCCAACTGATGCGAAAACATTCGCTGCCATGGCAGCAACGATGCATGGAGCCGCGGAGATCACATCAGAGGGATTGGGTCAAGGGGTGCCTGACCGCATGATCGTGGAGTCGCGGTACGGACGTCTGATCGTGATGGGCGCGGGCAAGAAGATGCTGCTGGCAGCAATGACCGAACCAGACACGAACCTTGGCATGGTACTGGCAGAACTTGGAAAGACCATCGAGGAGATCGTTGCCATCGTCGAACATTCTTAACGATCCGGGTAGGTGGTGGATCACTCGATCCAGATAACATCTGCCTCGTCGCCTTCATCTAGCCCTTCTAACTCCTCCCTGATTACAACAAAGCCGTTTGACCCTGTTACCGAACTGAGGATGCCCGCTCCTGCCGTCATGACCGGATGCGCCACGCCACCAGTGACCTGCACCCTTGTGTAGGTGAGATATCCGATCTTCGATGCGATCTTTGCGCCGAGACGTGCGCGCATCAGCCGATCCGGCATCAGGGGTATTCGCGCCAGTTTCGAGATCGCAGGACGCCCGAACTCGAATAGGGCGATCAGACATGCGACCGGGTATCCGGGCAGCGACAGTACCGGGAGTGCCCCAGTCTCGCCGATCGTGTCGATCATGCCGAGCGCGGCAGGCTTTCCCGGGCTCAGACCGACTCCGTGCACCAGCAGGCTCCCGAGTGATTCGATCGCGCCTGGCACGTAATCCCGCGCCCCGACCGAGGTGCCGCCGCAGAGGATGATTGCATCGCAGTCTGCGGACGCAAGAATCTCCTTCTCGATCAGATCGGGATTGTCGATGACGATATCTCTGTAAACCGGAATCCCGCCCCATTTTTCGACATAAAGACCGACCATAATTCCGTTTGTCTCCCGAATCTTGCCAGTCTCGCATTCCGGTTCGCTCTGCATCGGGACGAGTTCTGATCCCGTCGGGATGATCGCAACCCTCGGGCGGGCATATACATGTACGTGGGATATACCGATCATGCCAAGCATTGCGATGTCGCATCCGCGGAGGTGATGCCCGCACCCAAAGACGGCATCGCCATAGCAGACGTCCTCCCCTGCCATGCTGACATGCTTGTTCGGGTGCACGGCAGAACGGATCTCGACCATCCCGCCACTCTCTGCCGGTATGGTATCCTCGATCATGACCACCGCGTCCATCTCATCAGGCACTGGTGATCCTGTGTGCACGCGGATGCAATCTGCCCCCTCCCGAAGCAGCACAGGATTTGCTGGCGAGGCGCCGGTCGTCTCTTCCGCACGGACCGCGTACCCATCCATCGCGGCACGCCTGTGATCCGGGACGTCGATTGCGGATACGATCTCCTCTGCGAGGACTCTGCCCACAGCGTCTTTTATCGGTACGCGCTCCCGCCTCTCGATTGGGTTGATATGTTCGAGGAGTATCTTCTTTGCAAGGTCGACACGGGTTCGCTTCTTAAATACCATGATACCAAACCGGTTCAATCGTAGAAAAACTTAACCGCAGCGACAGCGATCCATGCATTCATGGAGTTTAGCGAATGGGAGCCACTCTACCTCAGAATCCTTGCAGACTTCGACTTTAACCGATCCGAAGACGAAGCAAGCGCACGCATCCTCGCAGACCTGCTGCACGGAAGAGCAGGCACACCTGCGGATCTTCGCGGCATCATATCGGGAAGGGACGTCGCGGTGTGCGGGAATGCACCATCGCTTGCAGCAGAGATCGATTCGATCATGCCTGAGCATCTCGTCATCGCGGCAGATGGCGCAACGACCGTCCTGATGGCGAACCGGATAATTCCGGAGGTGATCGTGACCGATCTGGACGGAACAATCGAGGACATCATCGCCGCAAGCGAAAAAGGGTCTTTCGTGGTGGTTCATGCGCACGGCGACAACACCCCCGCGGTCCGGTCGGTTGTGCCGCGTCTTCGGGGCACGCGAGTGCTTGGCACGACACAGTCAGAGCCGTTTGACGATATCCACAACTTTGGCGGCTTCTCTGACGGGGATCGGTGCGTCTTCCTCGCAAAAGCATCTGGTGCTGCAAGTGTTGCGATATTCGGATTCGATTACGACGATCCGTCTGTAAATGATGTTAAAAAGAAAAAACTGGGATGGGCAAAGCGTCTGATCGAGGAGTATTTATGAGCGCGAGCAATAGTATGAGCACGATGATTACAGGTCATCCGGTATCGAAAGGAGTAGCTTCCGGCGAAATTCTGATCTCTGAGACGCCGATATCGTTTCTTGGTGGAATCGATCCGAATACCGGGGAGATCATAGAGAAGAACCATCCAAAGAAGGGTGTTTCGATTGCAGACCGTGTTTTCCTCTTCCCCCACGGAAAAGGATCGACTGTTGGGTCGTACATAATTTACAGTCTCAAGAAGAACGGTGTAGCCCCGTGCGCCATGATCAACCTCGCATCCGAGACGATCGTTGCTGTGGGCGCGATCATATCCGATATTCCGCTCGTGGACCGTCTCAAAGAGGATCCGTTCACGGTCTTTCATGACGGCGATCTTGTGGAGGTGGACGGGACCCGGGGTCATGTGACCTGGAAGTGAGCACGCCACATAAGGCGACAACCCGGCTGGCGAGGGTGTGTCACATTGCGTAGTGTTGAATCAATCACGAATGGGCACGAATAAACGAATGCCACGAATCGGCACTGATGAATTCGTGGCATTCGTGATAAAAACTTCCATGTAAAATCTTTAAAACCGCAGTAACGCCAGATGACGTGACACCTTTGCTGGCGACATAGGTATTTATATCATGACGTGGAAACACAGAAACAATCGATTGCCTGCGTTTAATTCGCATCGGAGGGAATATTATCACGTACCTCAAGACTCACATATCCGGTGGAACTCTGCTGGTCGCAGTATGCGATCAAGAGTTGATCGGGCAGACATTCAGCGACGGTACGTTGACGCTGGAGGTTTCCGAGTTCTTCTACAAAGGCGAGATGGTATCCATGCCCGATGTCGGAAATGCGCTTGAAGATGCAGCGATCGTAAATATTGTTGGCAAGCGGTCTATTGCACATGCACTCGAACATGGTTTTATAACAGAAGACAATATCATTGTAATCGATGGTGTGCCACATGCACAGACAGTGACGATGCCGGCTTCGCCACAGGCACCTTAGACATTATAGATGGGACAGGACGTGTTTGATATAGGACAAGACGACGAAACTACCGAAACAACATCCGATGTAACGATTCCAAGTGAAAATATTACCATCTGGGATGAAGTGGGGTTAGTAAATGCAGTTATAGCGAAACACAAGCAATTTCTCGAGACCTACAAGAGTGAGTTCGCAAATATCGATTCCCATGTATCGAAACTCAAAGAATCGTCCAGCGATGAAAAGCGGGAGCGGGACGAGATCAACGAAAGAGTTGCCGAACTAAAGGAGAAGCGGCAACTGCTGTACCACCAGATAAAACAATCCCGGATCGAGATGTTCGATCTGATCAACATCAACCGGGATGTGCGGAAGAACGAGCAGGAGATGGCACAGCTGCAGAAGGAGATCGAAGCACTGGACTGGAGACTTCAGACGACGGTCATGGGAATCCAGAAAGAGCGCGAGATCGTCGAAAAGATCAAAAAACTCTCTGCGCAGATCGAAGAGGTGGATGATGTCGGACCTGCCGACGAAACCGGCGAACAGATCAAACAGTTGTCCACACGGATAAAAGAGATGACAGAAGAGGCTGATGGGTGCCACAATGAACTTGTTGCCATCGCGGATAAGTCCCAGGAGCATCATGGATCATTTGTTGAATATGCCGAGCAGTTGAAAGGGACGCGTGGACGGCACATCTGGCTGCAAAGCCGGATCAAGAGCCACGAGAGTGCGGTTAGCTACTGGGAAGGTAAACAGGGAGAGATGCAGGTAGAGATTACGGCAGGAGGTGGTGGTGGTGACTGAAGCGGCTGGTGGACTTAAAAGTATGACTGAAAGGGAGTTAAAAAGTAATATCGAAGGTCGTAAGCGCCAACTAAATAATTTAAATACCGAAATAAGGAAATCCATCGATGAAATTAAAGTGCACCGGGGAACGGTAACCAAACTGCGAGAGAAACGCGATGAACTGAATGCATACGTAAAAGAATGTGTAAAAAAGGCGCATGTTTGCAGAAAGGATAGGGATGAGGCAAATCAGAAGATTACTGATCTGAAAAAACTCAGGAAGGACGCACAGGATCAGATAAACCAGAAGTGGGAACAATTGAACCAGGTGAAGGACAAACGCGACAAATCCAACGCAATAGCGAAGATGCGCACCACAAGTCTCGAAAAAGCTTACGCGCATGAAGTGTATGTGTTCACTCACGCAGATATCCCGCTGAAACATGAAATAGGTGCTTATGAGCGGTTAAAAGACCTCAGCAAGCGGCTGAACGCGAGCAGGGAAGCGGACAAGATTCATACGGAACTTGTTCCGATGTACAAGCAGGTAAAAGAACTGCGCAATGCCGCCGATGAGATACACCAATCCATCCAGAGCCTTGCAGATGAATCGCAGCAACACCACGACGAGTTGCTTGGCATATATGCGGAGCTGGACACCGTTCGTAAGGAGGCGAATCAGTACCATGCGCGGCTGAAGGATGAGTACCGCATCATCGATCCCATAAGCAAATCGATCGATGTGCACAAGGCATCGGTTCCACGCTTGCGAGAGGAACTCTCCGCGCACATCGACGTGCTGAAGGATAGGCAGAAGGCGGATGGTGCGGAAGAGTGCAAGGTTGCAGTGGAAAAATTAAAGACAACAGGTCGCATGAGTCTTGAAGATCTTCGAGTGCTGATGGACAACGACGCTATCTCGTTTGACTGATAATGCAGTGCATTGCGATCGATGTTGGTGCGGGAACGCAGGATATATTAGTCTACGATGACGAAAAGAGCATTCCACAGTGCTTCAAGATGGTGCTTCCGTCCCGGACTGTTATTGTAGCACAGCGCATCAGAGCTGCAACAGATCAACGCAAAGATATCTTTCTGGACGGATTTACGATGGGCGGAGGTCCGTGCGTTCGCGCAATAAAAGACCATCTGAAGGCAGGGTTACAAGTTTACGCAACAGAGACTGCCGCAAAAACGATTTACGATGATCTTGACCGGGTGCGCAGTTTGGGCGTGGTGGTTGCAATGGATGGTGCAGAGGCAGATTCCGGTGCGATCCGCGTCGAGACTGTGGATATCGACATACCTGCGATCCGCGGGATGCTTGAACTATTCGGGATAGATGTGCCAGAGATGTTTGCGGTTGCTGTGCAGGACCATGGCGAGAGCACAGGAAGCAACAGGATATTCCGGTTTGAGCATCTCAAGCGGCTGATACGTGCCGGCGGCGGTCTACCGTCGTTTGTATATTCCAGAGAGACAATTCCCGGATATCTCACGCGTATGCACGCTGTTGCAGAGACGCTTGCAGATTTCGATCTTGTTCTGATGGATACGGGACCTGCAGCGATATTTGGTGCAGTTTCTGACACAGCACCAGTATCCGGCGCAAACGGTTCGCCCGATCCAAAAATCGTGCTCAATATCGGGAATGGGCACACGCTCTGCGCGATACTCATGGATGAGCGCGTAACAGGCGTATTCGAGCACCATACGAGACAGCTGGACCTCGGGACGCTTGATACCTACATCGATAAACTTGCAGACGGGACGCTGACGTTTGAGGAGATCTTCGAGAGCGGCGGGCATGGCTGCTACATCGAGGAGATTCCTGACACCATGCCGCAGGTGATCGTTACAGGACCGAACCGGTACATCGCAGAACAGAGCAGGCATGACGTTACGTTTGCGGCACCGCACGGCGATATGATGCTGACCGGATGTTTCGGGCTGGTCAAAGGGTTGTTATCTATGAAAGGTGATCGCTAATGGTGGATCATGGGAATCGTACGCTATACGATCACAAATGCACAGTATGCGGCACATGGATGGAGACGACTATCAAGAAAAGCAAGAAAGGGGCAAAGAGCATTATGTACTTCTGCCCCGAGTGCGGATTTTCGTATAGTGTGCAGGAGTGATCCCTAAATCGGCGTCCCTTCAGTCTGTGTCAGTTCCCCGAACCTCTGCATCAACTCTTTCGTGATCGTCCCGACCGATCCATCGCCGACCGGACGCCCATCGACCGTCGTGATCGGCGCGATCTCGGCTGCGGTGCCGGTCACAAAGACCTCGTCCGCGGTGTACAGGTCAAAGAGCCCGAGATCGGTCTCTCGCAGGGGATAGCCGAGATCCTGTGCGATCTCGATGGCTGCTGCGCGTGTGATCCCGCGCAGGTTGTTCATGACCTGCGGTGTCGAGATTGTGCCGTTTTTTATGATAAAGATGTTATCGCCGGATCCTTCCGAGAGATTCCCGCGCACATCGAGGATGATCGCTTCATCGCCGCCCTTCTGGTTCGCTTCGATCTTTGCAAGGATATTGTTGAGATAATTCATGGACTTGATATTCGGAGAGAGCGATTCCGGCGCATTCCTCCGCACCGTGACCGTGACCGCAGAAAGCCCTTTGTCATACAGATCGCCGTACATAGCGCCCCATGGCTGGGATATGATGAACACATTCGGCACCGGGCACTTTCTTGGATCGAGACCGAGATCGCCGATCCCTCTGGAGACGATTGGTCGTATGTACGCGTCCACAAGATCATTGACACGAAGCGTTTCGAGGATGGCTTGTTTCATCTCATCCTTCGAGAGCGGAATATCCAGCATGATCGCCATCGCCGAATCATATAAGCGGTCGATGTGCTCCTCCAAACGGAAGACGCGCCCGTTGTATGCGCGTATGCCTTCGAAGACACCGTCACCGTATAAAAAGCCGTGATCGTAGATCGAGGTCACTGCCTGATCCTGTGGCACGAAATCACCATTCGCATAAACCTGAAGCATATACTCACCTGCATACCGTTATCGCCGGATCGCTTATAGATGTT
>DAOURL010000066.1 GCA_030625165.1 Methanosarcinales archaeon
GCAAGTTCGCCTGTCATCACGACCCCGACCTTGTCTGGCATCAGCCGATCTGCAATACCTGATAAGAGGTCTGGGAGTGCTGCATCCTTCCACATCGGGAGGTAATGTATCTCTGCGATGCTCCCATCTGCCGATGCGACCTTTGTGTTTGCGCCTCCGATATCGATACCGATTGTAGTCATCTTAAAACCTTTCTGCTCTTTTTGTATCCCTTTGTTTCGCTTCCGCATACCGGACAGATCCCCACATTACCTTCGAACCGTCTGCCGCAGCCCTTGCACCGCTTGCCCCATTCGAACGTCTCTTTGATCCCGTCCTGCAGGATCGGTTCTGTTTCGATCCCGAGACTCTCTGCTACGTTCTGGATCGCATAATCGTCGGTGCAGAGGATGCCGCTGTGCTCAAGTGCCTTTGCCAGGATGCCGATATCGGTATCAGATAGCCGCTCGATGTCGCCTGTTCTGCTTGCATGAGACCGGACCTCTTGGGTGAGATGGGCGAGTGGCGGCTCGACCTCCACGCCAGACAGAAGTGCTGCCTCGAACACTATTTTTGATTTTATGTCCGTAAGTTCGGCAACGACCTCGGGCGTGGTGATGATCCGGTTCTGCAACCGGGTGGAAAGTGGCATTCCAAGGATGAATACCGACGAATCTGCTACGTACACTGGCATCATCCCCTCTTTTCACAGCAACCGATATATACTATGATGCCTTATCTTGTCAATGTCCCTTCTTCGAGGACTGGTGTGAATCGATGATCACCGGAGCATAAGAACGGGGCACAAAACCGCACTGAATAGGTCCTTGCAGGAGTTACTGGTAAACCTATCGATGACTGCCAAGCCAACCCCGGTGCGGAACAGGTGATATTGCCCGGCACGAGGGTACTGTGATGACAACGGAAAAATCCAGTGGATGATCTCACGGAGTTAGTACGTCCGGGCTACAACCATAAAAACAAGCTCAATGTCCTATGAAGACGCCATAAAAGATACAGGAAACGGCGTGGTGATCGATTTAAAGGTCACACCCGGATCCGGAAGCACAGAAGTCCCGAGCGGATACGATGAGTCGCGAAACCGCATCCGCGCGAAAGTGTCTGCAAAAGCCATAGATGGTAAGGCAAACAAACAGTTGATCAGGGAGTTATCAAGGTTATTCGGGATAAGCCCCGCACAGATCCGGCTGAATGGTCAGGCGAGCACAAGGAAATCGATTGAACTGATCGGTGTCGCCAGAGCGGACGTGATCCGGACACTATCGTTATTTTTTGAGCATGACCGCGAGAATTAAGGATGCGGTTCGCCGCTACGAACTGATCGAGCGCGTGCTGCAGGATCTCATGGAGATGTCTGAGCGCGGCGCAGTGATCGTGGTGGAAGGGAAAAACGACGAGTCGGCACTGCGCAATCTCGGAATATGCGGCGCGATCGAGTCGCCAGGTGGACAGTCCCTGCTGCATTTTACGGATTCGCTTGCGAGCAACTACGATTCTGTGATCGTGCTTACGGACTGGGATCGCAGGGGCAACCAACTCTCAGCGCAGATCGTTAGATATCTACAGTCCCATGATGTGGCGATCGACACAGACCTGCGTTCCCGGCTGAAAAAACTAGTACAGAAGGATATAAAGGACGTGCAGGGGCTCAAGCGGCATATCGTGAAACTGCGACAGTACATTATAAAATATATTGGATAATATTGGAAACCACAACCTTATTATATCGTCACCCTCAAACATACATGTAACCGATAAAAATAGTCAACGGTTATCACATTTGCAAGATCTCAAAGATTTTCAAGGCAGAACCTAGCGCGGTTCGAGGATCATCAGAGATCAGTCATCAATCATGTTCACACAGACCGCAGAAAGATGCAATAAACCGTAACACGTAGTAAAGCACGTTACTACGCGGATGCATTGATGTGAGTGGGTTAATCCTGAGACTATTTCTAAGAGGTGAATTATATGCAAGATTCTGATACAACGAAATACGTCATTCAAGCTACAATATCAACAGACGGGCTCATTGAACGACCTGATGTAGTCGGAGCGATCTTCGGACAGACCGAGGGGTTGCTGGGCAGCGATCTTGACCTGCGCGATCTCCAGAAGACCGGGCGGATCGGTAGGATCGATGTGGATATCGGTTCCAAAGGCGGCAAGTCGAGTGGAACGATCACAATCCCGTCAAGCCTCGATCGCGTCGAGACTGCGATTCTGGCAGCATCGCTCGAGACCATCGACCGTGTAGGTCCATGTACTGCACACATCCTACTTGAGAAGATGGTAGATGTGCGCGCTGCAAAGAGAAGGCACATCATCGACAGGGCGAAGTATGTCCTGACCGAGATGTTTAACCAGACGGTCCCTGAAAGCCAGGAGATTGCTGATGAGGTCAAGAAATCGGTGAGGATTGAGGAGATCACTACTTATGGCAAAGATAATCTTCCTGCAGGTCCGCATGTAACGGACTCCGATACAATCATCCTTGTCGAGGGGCGGGCAGATGTGCTCACCCTGCTGCGATACGGGATTAAGAATGCAGTCGCTGTCGGCGGGACGAGCATTCCGGATTCGATCATCCCGCTGTGCAAGGAGAAGACTGTCACAGCGTTCACGGACGGGGATCGCGGCGGAGAACTGATAATCAAGGAATTGCTCCAGATGGCGGACATCGATTTTGTGGCGCGTGCTCCTGATGGCAAGGGCGTTGAGGAACTCGTCCAGAAGGAGATCGTGACAGCGCTGCGCCAGAAGGAGCCGGTCGACCAGGCGGTCATCAGTTATGCGCAGGAAGCCGAACCAAAGAGGAAGATACACGATCGCGGTACGAAGGTACGCAAGAAAGCCGTTTCGAAACCCCATAAGGTCGAGAAACCAGAGAACGGTTCCGAATTCGCGACACATGTAAAGGAACTTTCCGATACTATGGGTGCACGGCTGCTTGACAGCGACACCAACGTCATCAAGGAGGTTCCGGTGCGGGATCTGGCGGATTCGCTGAAAGATTGCACCGATAACATCGAGAGCGTGGTCTTCGATGGTGTGATCACCCAGCGGATACTGGACATCGCTGCTGAAAAAGGCGTAAAACACTTAGTCGGGGCTGAGATGGGTCGTATCACCAAGCACCCCACCTCAGTCAGCGTTATGGCAACATCCAGCACATAATCATCGTAAACATGCCGCAGAGAAGTTCTCTTGCGGTTTTGCGACCAGGCACAATGTCAAGCAATTGGATCACGTCTGCCGAAACCCCGGAAGACTGTCGGTCCAATCCTCTTTTTCTCTGCGTACTCTCGAACACTGATACGTGCCGGATCCCGAATATCTCGGCTGCAGGCGCAACCACCGAACTGAATGATTACACGCCGGCAGGCGATGCCGAGATCGTGGTATATGGCAGCACCCATAGCGTTCCGGAACTGCCGATGAAACCAGACGGTGCGCCAACGCCTGCGGTCATGACTCGCGCCGCGTTGCAACTGACAGGCATTCCACACCTCTTCGTAAACGCAGGACTCCGGATCGTGCCTGATGTTCCGGCAATCGATCTTGGCGCTCTGCCCGGGCGTGATATCAGGTATGGGGATGCTGTACCTGATGCGAACGCGATCTATGAGAGCGCCACGCAGATCGGCATGCAACTCGGGAAACTATCAGACTTTACGATCATAGGCGAGAGCATTCCAGGTGGCACGACCACTGCTCTTGGCATACTCACAGCACTCGGGTACGATTACGGCGTCAGCAGCAGTTACATGGAAAATCCCCTCGATATCAAACGTGCGGTTGTGCAGCAGGGCATCGATGCATCAGGTCTCACCACAGATGAGGCGCGTGCTGATCCGCTGCGTGCCATCGCAGCCATCGGCGATCCGATGATGCCCGCTGTTGCAGGGATGATCCGCGGCATGGCGCCGTCTGGTCCACGCATCGTCCTTGCAGGCGGCACCCAGATGATCGCTGTATTTACGATACTTACGCATCTTGGCATCGATACCGGGAGAATCTCGATTGCGACCACGAAGTACGTGTCTCAGGATCCTTCGATCGACTTTGATGCGGTGATCAGCGATCTCGGATGCCCAATCCATGTCGTCGATCCCGGATTTGCTGGTTCGCGTATGGCGGGATTGCGTAAATACGAGGCAGGCGAGGTCAAGGAAGGGGTCGGCGCAGGCGGTGCGATGTATACGGCAGGAATGCTTGGCGTCACTCAGAGGGAGATGCTTGTTGCGGTTGAGGCTGTGTATGAGGAGTTGATGGATGGGGTGGAGGGGGGTTCCGAAGGGTATGACGCATAAGCTTCTGTGTAACCGCAGGTGTTAAGTATACATTCTAATAAAATGTAATCTCAGATCAACCATGAAAACGATATCTGTCCGACTGCCAGAGCAATATCTGCATGATATCGAAGAGGCATGCAGACTGGAACTCGTTGATAAAGGAACCATGCTCCGCAAACTTGTTGGTACTGGGCTTCAAGAATACCGCACCAAGAAAGCACTGGAATTGTACCGTTCTGGGGAGATATCCCTATGGAAAGCGGCAAAGATGGCTGGAATGACATACCGCGGTGCGCTTGAGGAGCTAAAGAGGTCAAACATTCCTTTTCAATATAAAAAAGAGGATCTGGATGTGGATATCGAGTGGGCTCTGAAGGAAGGATAGTTGTAAGCAATTCAGGACCGCTAATCCATCTTGCAAGGATAGGTCGGCTGAATCTTCTCAAAGAATTGTTTGGAAAGGTGGCAATACCCATCGAGGTTAAAATGGAGGTTGTGGACCGCGGGAAGGAAGAAGGGGCAGCAGATGCATTTCTGATAGAAAGCGAGATAAGAGATGGCTGGATCGTAATTGAAGAAATCGACACCAGTGACAGCGCAAAAGAAATTGCAAAGAATGTGGGGATCGAGATCGGAGAAACCGCTGCCATAATGCTTGCAAGAAGAAAGAACTGCCCGATCCTCCTTGATGATCTTGCGGCAAGACGGTTTGCAACAGGGCTTGGGCTGGAGGTTGCTGGCTCGATCGGTGTGCTGATCCGATCCGCAAAGATTCGGAAACTATCGAAGATCGAGGCACTGGATGCGTTGGAGCGGCTTGCACGGGTGATGTGGCTCAGTGTCGATGTTTACGAGGATGCCAGAAAGGCTATCGAGGGATTATGATCGCGGGGGCAGCAACCACCCATACGTGCCCATCCAATAGTAAGGCGATTTTCGCGTCTCGGTCCAGTCCCTGAACCTTGTTCATGCGAGATATGAACTATGTGCCTGCCCAATCACTTATCTTTTGATTGGCGAGCTTGCTTATAACTCTTGTACCATAAAGAAATGCCAAGTATCCCGAAAAGATACCCCATACCTGCAAAAACCCTTAAATAAAGTGAGGACTCGCCTCCACCCTGCGTTCGTATTCCGCCTGTTGCAGTCATATTGATCGTCTGCTCATCCCTGTGACCTGTTGACTCGACAACAACCAGCCATTCCTTCTCAAATTTGGGATCGAACCTGAACATGCCGTCTTTATCAGTCTTACCCTCCACATACAGCCGCCCGTCAGGATAGAATACCTCCACATCGGCATACTGTACAGGTGTAGGTTTCACGCCGCCGTAGTATGCCTCGACGCAGATCGAGTCGATCCTGTAATCGATGATGAGCGCGTGTCCTGATACCACGGGGCATATACAGAGTGTCGCAAGAATTAAGATCGCCAGTATCAAACCTCGCTTCATCTGTGTCCTCCGGATCTTCTTCGCATCAGGAGAACGGCAATAAGCCCGATTATACATATCGTTATGAATAAACCGGCTGCAGGCGACTCTGATGCTGATGTTGTATCCGTACCTGTCTCAGGAATAGCCGATACTTGCTCTTCCTCTGTTGGTGGGAACGACTCGAATACTGGCAGGATGAAGATGCTGCGCTCCATTATGCCCTTGCCAAAGACTGCTATATTCCATACCCCTGGTTCGTCGAGTGTATATACAAAGTCACCATCTGCATCGGTCTTTGTGAATCCTTTAACCATCATCCACGAGTCCTGCGGATAGATTTCATCAGCTTTCTCAAGCACCTCCGGATCATCGTTCAGGCGATACTTCACGACATAAACCGTTGCGTCTGCAAGTGGCGCTCCATCCTGAACCGCCCTTCCTCTGAATACGAACCCCTCTTCTAACCCGTAGGGGCGTATGTATGGGATTATCTCAACGTTCTCACCAAGTTCAGCATCCCACCCATTCCATGCTGCCTGCCCACAGTGAATTACCGCCTTTGCGTGATCAACAAAATCACCCTTAATCGCAGTTACGTTCATCGTTGAATAAACTATGTAATCTCCTCGCTTATCAACCGTGAAAGACACAGTATACGCTTTAACTCCATCAACCGATGTCTCAACAGGGGTTAATTGTGTGACGTTACCATCAGGATTCCTTACATACACATCAGGAGTGTCGATGCAGGCAAAGAGTTCCTTGAATGGGCAGCCCCACGTGATCAGCACGGTCTTTTCCTCGCCCAGACTTGCAAGATAATCATCCGGGCTGACATCCATGCCGCCACCCGGAAAGAGCATCGTGAAGTGGGCAGATGCCGTTCCAGCGATACTGCATCCTGCAATCGTGATGGCTACGAGCATGACTATAATAGTTTTTATATTGTTATGCATATTCTTACATCCTCCTCTTCAGTAGTTCCTGTCGCCAGATCCTGCATCCGGGTATGGAGCCGGTACAATCACGATTTCATGCCGTTTATCAGGTCAATGTTGCCGTGTGCTTCGGCAACTCCATCGCGACCAGGTTAACAGCGGCACCGTACGCACACAGTGCGAATCGCGCCGCTTTACATGTTACGGTCAGTATCGCTATGGTACTTAAACCTAACTGTTTTATATCAGTGGCTTTTCATTTTATTCTGTAATATGGGGCGCCATGAACGCTTTAAGTGAAAACACCAGAGGACTTTTCAGATAGTACCCTCTCACCCATCAATCCCCCCGATGTGCCGCCTCACAACACCCTCGATCGCCCTTATGCTCTCAAGAACCGTGATCTTCTGTTTCATACCGAACCCACGTTTCATTTTGAAATTCTTCCCTAAAGCTCTCTATCAGTTCGTTAAATTCAGATGCGGAGAGTCCAGTCATGGATTTTACCAGCATATCGTCGCCTAACGCTCAATCAATGTTCAGCATATTTTATGAGATACATCTCATTTAACTTAAAGATTTTTGATGGAGATGAACGCTAATTGGCAACAAGTCTTATGTCAGTCGCGGTGTTGTGCATCCAACTGACCATTACAGCTTTTGGTTAAGTGCCATTGAAAATGGGCACAATCGAAAACTCCCGCAAAAACATTTCGATTTTCAGACAGTGCCATAAAACACCATCTTATCAGAAACCAGGGGACCCTCGACTCCAGAATAAACTGGCACCACTATGCTTCCGTAAAGTTTATATACGATTACAACTCATTATGATAATAATAATGTGAAAAGATTCTGTATCGGTTCGAAACAGAATCCGATCACATTAGAGGTTGGCGCATCGGCTCCGGTGGATGTCGATGACACAGCCGAAATCAACAAAAAGGGGTAAATACAATGGGTAAACACGGGTTAGTAAACATCTTGGCGATATCGATTATAGTATCGGCTATGATCTGCACGGTTTCGGCAGGTCCGGCTAATATGTCTGTATCGCAAGTTGAACTTGGGGGAGTGAATGCCATACAGAAGGCAATAGACGCAAACGGGGGTAACTGGACAGCAGGCAAAACGTCTGTATCTGAACTTACGGTAGAGGAGAAGAAGCGATTATGCGGCGCAAGGATAGGTGGTCCGATTTCGGATGATGCACAGTTCGCACGACTGCCTGTGCGGGCAAGTGTCACTTATGCCGAATCATTCGACTGGCGCAACAAGGATGGCAAGGACTGGATGACGCCGGTTAAGAGTCAGGGGTCGTGTGGAAGCTGCTGGGCGTTTAGCGCGATCGGTGTTGTCGAGGCGGCGGTCAACATCTATGCAAACGATCCGGACATTGACATTGATCTATCAGAGCAGCATCTCGTATCTGATTGTTGCAATGCCGGAAGTTGCGGGGGCGGAGCTCCACGCAGAGCACTTGAGTACGTCCGGGATACCGGAGTGCCAGAGGAGAGTTGTTTCCCGTACATCGCGAGTGACTGCGCATGTGCGCCATGCCCTGACTGGGCAGAGAATCCATGGGAGATTGAAAATTATGTATATGTATCCCCCTCAACAGATGCATTCAAGTCCGCTCTTCAGGAGTATGGTCCACTGTCTGTTGTGCTGACGGTACCAGACGACTGGTTCTACTATATCGGAGGGGTCTACGAACCGACATGGAACGTCACTAACGGCGTCGGATGGGCTAACCATGGTGTCATACTAGTCGGATGGAACGATTCCGAGGGTTGCTGGATCATCAAGAACAGTTGGGGCTCAGGCTGGGGAGAGCAGGGTTATGCGAGAGTCCTTTATGGAAATCTCGAGAAGTATGAATATGCGTATGCTGTTACCGGCATAGTCCACGATGGGGCAAACCAGCCACCAATTGCAGGAGCATCCGCAAGTCCTGAAAGTGGAACTGCGCCGTTTGACGTAGCGTTCACAGGCACAGGATCAGACAGCGATGGCACGATAATCTCGTACGAATGGACATTTGGCGATGAGGTGAGTTCACCGTTCGTCTTGTACGAACGGACATTCGGCGATGGTGTAAGTTCAACATCACAGAATCCAACCCACATCTACAACAGTCCTGGAACGTACACGGCAACACTCACAGTGACCGATGACGCCGGGGCAACCGGGTCAGACAGCGTGGTGATCATAGTTACGGAATCCACAGTGGGAGGTTGGGTCAATCCAGTTGATGCAATAGCATCGTCGTCTCTTAACAAGAATCGCGCTCCAGGGAATGCGATTGACGACAACGCTAAGACCTACTGGTGCTCAAGTAGGGATGACGGTCCACCGTGCTGGATACAGTTTAATCTCGGTGAGATAAAGACAATCAGCAAGGTGCGGGCGATCATCTACTACAAGGACGTTCCGATGACGCTTGATGTCCAGGTGTCAAACGATGCCGCGAACTGGGGGACTGTGGTATCGGGAGCCACTATCACTGAGGGCGGTACCTTTGTGGAGATTCCGTTTGCACAGACCGATGCCAGATATATCAGGCTACACGAGACCAGCTTTGCACGGATGTACGGACAGTGCACCGAGTTTGATGTGTATGCGTATACGTGAGTAATCAGGGGGTTGTGGTGGCTGCGCATTCTGCGCCACCGCCCCCTGATCTATTTTTTCTACCGTTCCCATGCAATCCAAAACTTTAGGTATGAACCGTTTATATATTTGATATTGATGGTTTCCGATTCTACCAGTGAAACTGTGGCTCAACGGATAGACGCGCTGCTACGCAGGATCGGGGATGATCTGCAAAGCCACCATGTCGTATTCCGGGAGGAACTGAAAAAGACGGCACGCAAATCAGATCTTGTGGATGTGACACTCTGGGCGGAAGAAGGCAACGGAAAAGTCTCATGCGAGATTATAACCGTGCCCAACCAGATCTTCGAACCGGGGACGGATCGTTATGCCAAACTACTTGAGTATATCGCGGTCTGTCTGAATATACGTGGGGAGACGCTTGGAATAAGGCAGGTCGGGATAGAGACCCGCCCCGAACTGAATACCGATCGGCTCATAAACGACGTGAAAGAGTACTTTGAGCGCGAGTTTTTCATAACACTCCTCGATGCAAACTTTGGAAAGCCGATACAGTGGCGGAAAGGGAGAATCGAGCAGGGAGGGGTCAGGATCGGGCAGGTCAGGTCAGGACGGTACGATTCCGGAAGGTCGGTCGGGACGGTGGTCACAGGAACCGACATCAAGACAGTCGCTCTCGAGAATGGCAACGTAGTCTACAGAAATGAGATTGCTATTGAGGAAGGAAGACCGATCGAAGAGATGCTCGAAGAGTGTCTCATAAAGGCTGCTACCGAGGTTGGTATCAGTGAAAACGAGGATGTTTACATCGGTGTTCCCGGACCAGTGGATCCTTATGGGAATGTCGTAAGGATGGCAGAGACGAAGGGTGTAACCAGGGAGTCGCTTGAAAATTTACAGCGGAAGTACCCATCCATCAGGTTTATCAACGATGCCAATGTGGAGGCGGTGTATCACAGGATCGTCTGGGCAGGCGACATCGCAACCGACCAGCCGACTGTGGTGCTTGTCTTGCGAAAGGGGATCGGATTTGCAATTCTCGTGGAGGGTTACCTCTTGTCGTGGGTGGGCGCACCGATGGAGACTCATTTCAGGGTGAACTTCTCAGAGGATGCGCCTATCTGCAATTGCGGCATGAAGGGGTGCCTTGAACTTCCGTCCGAATGGGTGGTTGACCGGTTCATGCATCTGGCATCGGAGAGGGGCGTGAAACTTCCGCATGATTTTGCAGAGAAGGTAGAGTGTGCAGGCGAGAAGTGTGATCTGCTGGCAGCAGATGTCGGCACTTTCCTAAGACGCGATTTGGAGCTACAGAAGGTTGCATCGGACGTGTTCATGGAGTACGGGGAGAATCTCTCGGTTCTTTTTGGGGAACTGGCACGGCTGATGGATGTTACCGGGTTCTGGGTTGCGCTAAGCGGCGGCATGGTCCGGCAGAAGGGCGAGAAGGCGATGATCATTCAGGGAATCGCGAAGGGGATCGACGATAAATTTCCAGGACTTAAGATAGAGATACTCGGCGGGATCGAAGAGGCAAGAGGCAGGGCGGGGGCTGAAGACGAAGAAGAGATAACCCGGTACGAGCGGATTTCAGGGAAGTGGCAGGGTGCAGTGGGCGCGGCTCTCTGTGCGCTCCAGGAGAAGCAGATGAAGATGCGGATCGAGCCCGATACGAAATTGATGATAGATGAGGCAGAAAGGGTTGCGATCTCCGAGATAGCCGGAATACTCCGCACCGGGCGAAAACTATCCTCCCATACGATCATCGGTGTTGCCGGACCATCGGGCGGCGGGAAGACGCACTTTGCCGAACTCGTGAAGAACGGGATCGAGGAACTCGGAAAAGAGAGTTCATACCGGGCGACCGCGGAGATTATAGCGATGGACGATTATCTGCTGCCGAAAGAAAAGCGGGAAAGGGGCGGAATCCGGGCGAAATATTCTCTTACGCGGCTGTGGGATGATATAGTGGCTGCCAACAACGGAGACACTGTCGGTCATCCTGTATTCGATCAGGTCTCCCGTGTGAGGTACAGCAAATTAGGGAGATTCCTGGACGAGAAATCTACAAGGTTCGGCAGCCGATTGTCTGAAAGTCATACCGAACTTTTTCGCAATGTTAACCGGATGACTGAATGGTCCGGAGAGGCAGAGATAAAGTTAAAGTCGGATAAGGACCTCGTTATCCTTATCGATGGCATTCTGGCACTGGATAATCCAACAGTCAATAAACTGTACTACGATTACCGCATATTCGTACATGCGCCATGGATATGGCGGCTCTGCGCTGCAATTTACAGAGCATGGCAGGAGAAGTGGTACCAGGGCGCAAATACCGCAGAGATCATCGAAAAATTCGTGTTCAAGCGTCCTGAAGAGGAGGCAATCATAAACGTCACATACTTGGATGCGGATATGATGGTTGAGAACGATTATTACGAGAAGAATGTGGGTTCTGATCTGAAAACCCTTCTGGGTGAAGTGTATTCCCTTCTGGAGAGTGATTTATATGCTCAATATTATATTATCTATGCGATCATGGG
>DAOURL010000164.1 GCA_030625165.1 Methanosarcinales archaeon
AGGTACCTAAACCACTATCGGGGGACTTCACTATGCAGGGACTACCCGAGACATGGGGCATAATAGAATCCCAAAAGGATTCTATCGATGCCATGCCCGAAGGGCAGGCATTACTGTAACCAAACAGGGAATTTAACCGCAGAGTGCGCTGAGGGGGAATAAATGGTTAAATGCTCTGCGTTCCTCTGCGCCCTCCGCGGTTATTTTTCTTGTCAGAAAGTGCAGGATCGCAATCGGGAGACCAATCAACATACCTGAGTAGTTACCCTCCTTTTACAATATGTTCTATACTGTCAACGATCGTCTCGAAGGCGCTGGCAGCCTCTGACTCGTGCTCCAGCACGAATGGGATGCCGCTGTCGCCAGACTCAACAATATTAACCTCGATTGGAATCCTTCCAAGGAATGGCACGCTCATGTCGGAGGCAGCGCGTTCACCACCACCGATCTTAAAAAGATCGATCACTTCACCGCATTTCGGGCATTTGAACCCGCTCATGTTCTCTATGATCCCGATTACAGGCATACCAAGCTTCTTTGCGAAGGTCACAGCCTTTCTCGAATCCAGCAGGGCAACATCCTGCGGCGTGGTGACAACGATCGCGCCGTCGATCTCCGGGATCAGCTGGGCAACACTGAGGGGTTCATCACCTGTTCCGGGAGGGAGGTCAATTATGAGGCAGTCTATGTCACCCCAGAAGACGTCTGAAAGAAACTGTCTGATCGCACCCATCTTGCGCGGTCCCCGCCATGCCACTGGAGTGTCCTTGCTTGCAAGCAGAAATGCAAGGGACATGACCTTCACCCGCGGAGGTACAAAGACCGGGGATATACTCCCCTCTGATACCTCCGGATGCTCATCCTCGATCCCGAGCATCTTTGGGACATCCGGACCATGAATGTCGGCATCCATGATTCCGACCTCGTATCCCCTTGCCGCGAGTGCGAGTGCAAGGTTGACAGCTACGGTGGTCTTTCCAACGCCACCCTTTCCACTCATAACCATTATTTTATGCTTTACTTTTTCCATACGCTCTTTTAAGCGTTTTTCCTGAGCCACGCGCTCTTCGGTTTTTTTCATGATTTCACCATCTTACTGTATACCATGTCTGCCACTTCCGGCTCTGGCATAGCCGCGATCGTTCTCTGCCCTGTACATGTGCGCTTCCGCAGTTCGGGCACCTATAATACCCAATATAAATAACACAGCAAAGAGGAACATTACCTCTTTAGGAACAAGTGCAAGCGTCACAAACGCTTCATCCCCCGAGGTAGCAATCATTCCTCCTACAATGGCGCCAAATTGTATTGTCGTTTTCCCCCTCCTTTTAATGCCTTTTCCACATCCCCTTTTGTTAAGACGTTTATATAATCAACGATGAGCATCATTACAAAGACAAATATGGTTATCATAACCGAATGGTTGACGACAGACGTTAGCTCTTCCATTTAATACCCCCAATCTTTACTGTATTTTATCTTTCCGATTCTCTATTAGTTCAATAATTTGCCCCTCTATTAGAGAGGCAATAACCATATAGGGCAGCAGCACGACCACAAATAACAATCCAAAGTAATAGACCATCAAGGGCAATAGTGGTATTTTTATAGCCCTGCTGTACAGAAAAGCGGCAATCAAACCGCTTCTCATACCATGGTCTCGAAGATCTTTCAATAAAGGATACCAGACATACATAGGTCCATGGCTGATTATCCCTGTGGATATGGCTAAGAACCATCCTTTTATTCCAGACCCTTTTCCAACGTACTTTGCTACAGTTTTCGGATGTAAGAAATAATCTATAAGCGCCATAAAAATGATGACAAACAATAATATTGGAATTATCTGAATAAATATGTTTCCGGTCACTTTTAGAGAGGTATATACACTTTCCGGGTCGAAGAAAAAGAGAAGGAGATATAGGAAAATAACAGAAACCAAAAAATAGAAATCATAGTGTTTATCCCACTTTCTCTTCTCTCCCCCACCTTTGTTCCCTCCTTTATTTTCTGTATCTCTCACGACTTTCATTGAATCACCATCAATGTCGTAACAGTTGCTATGGATACTAAGATGGCAAGAATGAACCCCAGTGCGTTTCTAATAAATGCAAATCGTCTGCCGAGAAAGGCTGCTTCAGCAGGAAATTGAACTATACTAACCGTTACCCATGTCACTATGAATGCAGTTATCGCAAAGAGACTCACACCCTCTTTCATAAGCTCCCCACCTATTATATAGCTGTTGACAGCATTACCTGCTGCGATACTACCCATTGCGGAACCAATTACCGTATCTCGAAACAATTCCCCGGTAAATACAGATGCAATAAGCTGTTTTGATACAAGGGTTAGGAAAAGCCCCAAAAGCAGGACAACCCCCAGCAACGTTGGAAGAGCTGTCCCTAAACTTTTGAATGCTCGGTAAAAGGACATGACAATGCTTCTCTCACCACCATCAGGTTTCGGATTGGTCATGTCCTCTTTTTTCCTCCATTGTAAGCCAGAAGACTTTTTTTCTGTATTCTACTTTCTTTATTTTTCCGCTTTTCTCCAGCCTCGTTAAGCTGTCGTGAACGCCTCTTTCCTCTACCTCGAATTTCTTTAATGTTTCTATAACCTGCTCCTCCCTCATTGGATGCCGTCTTATTATTGCTAATATTGCGTCTTCGGGGTTTATGAATCCCTCAGTGAAAAATTCTCCCGTCTCCTCTGCGGTAATATCTACTACATTAACATCACCGAGAATCGCATGTGCTAATGCGATGCTCTCTTTATCAGGAGGCACAGCCCACGGTTCCGCCGGCGGTCTTATCGGGACATTTATATACGTTCGGTTGGGCTCTAAGGGGCTAAGCCTGCTTTTTATCGCTTCTAATTCCTCTGCTGAGTCATTGAGCCCCTTTACCAGCATGACTTCTACCCATATCTCACCGTCATATTCTTGCCTGAACTTTTCCATACCTTCGACAACCGCTTCAAAATCAATCCCACGATGCGGTCTGTTTATCTTTCTGAATGTTTCGGCAGTGCCTGCGTCAAGCGATGGCATAACAACGTCTGCTTCCGAAAGGTCGTTTCTTACGTCTTTTCTGTAAAGCAGGGAACCGTTTGTATCAACGGCTATGGGTATATCTGCTATTTCTTTGGTCTTCCTGATTAGCCAGCCAAGGCTTTTACATAAAGTTGGTTCGCCTTCGCCTACGAAAGTTACAAAATCTATTTCTCTATGGCTACTTTCTACTTCTATTACCCTTTTGATTTCGTTCAACAACTCTTCCGGTGGGAAGAAGTCTTTACGCTGATTGGTCATGTGCGTTGTCCTGCCGAGCTGGCAGTACACACAGGAATAGTTACAGGTTTTGAATGGAATTGGGCTAACGCCTAAAGAGCGTCCAAGACGCCGTGATGGAACCGGTCCATAGACTATTTTCATTTTATACACCCCCACACATCCTTTATCGCCTCCGATACCACCCCTTCCGAGAATTCAACCACGGGCTTACCTGCAACCATTGCCTCGGTAACCACGCTGTCGTAAGGAATGTTTCCAACCATCTCCACTCCACGCTGCCGGCAAAACTCGGTAATCCTCTTGCTGTTCTCCTCATTAATGTCATATTTGTTGATGCATACGACTGAACCAATCCCAAAATGTCTGGTCACATCCAGGATTCGTTCGAGGTCATGCAGTCCGGACATCGTGGGCTCGGTAACGACAAGTGCGAGGTCCACGCCAGTCAAGGACGCAATTACTGGACAGCCGATGCCTGGCGCTCCGTCAATCAGAATGAGTTCACGTTGTTCTTTTTCTGCAACCTGCTGTGCGCGGTCTCTAACATCTGTGACCAGTTTTCCAGACGTTTCTTCTGCGATATTTAGCTGCGCATGCGCCATTGTGCCATATTCAGTTTTTGATATGAATGTATAACCAGAAACACGTTCTTTCAGCACAATTGCCTCCTGCGGGCACGAAAACACACAAGCGCCGCAGCCCTCACAACGTGCGGGATTGACTGCATAACCTGATTCTTCGGTCAAAGCTATCGCGTTGAATCTACATGTTTCTTCGCACGTTCCGCACTCGGTACAGAGCGTTTTATCCATAACGGCAACTTTCAGTCCTTTAAACTCCTCTCTCTCTATGATTTTTGGATGCAGCAGCAGATGGAGGTCTGGTGCGTCCACATCGCAGTCTGCAATGACTTTGTTCTCTGCGAGGGCGGCGAATGAGCCCACAAGGGTTGTCTTTCCCGTGCCTCCTTTTCCACTTATAACGGTTATCTGTTTCAACACTTTTTCTTTTTCATTTCATCACGCACTTTTTCGGCTGAGCAGCTATT
>DAOURL010000049.1 GCA_030625165.1 Methanosarcinales archaeon
AGGACGTCAAACTGACCCCGGTGAGATAATGTATACATTTATAGCACTACTTATAATATATGTCACGGCGTTGATCGCTGTCGGGTGGCATTTCGCAAAGAAGCAGCGGACGATGACCGATTTCTGGATCGCGGGAAGAGAGATCGGCGCAAGGAACATCGGGATGTCTGCCGCTGCATCGTGGCTCACTGCAGGAGCCTTATTCTTCGTCACCGGGATGTTCCTCTTCATCGGCACAGGATCGATCTGGATCTTTGTTGCACCAAATATCATCGCGCTTGCTGCAATTGCACTCCTTGTCCCGCGGATCAAGCGTCTCCCGTCACTGACCCAGCCGGAACTGATCGAACTTCGGTACGGCCCCCTGCTGCGTGCGCCGATTGCGATAGCGATCACGATCGTGATGATCCTCTTTGCGGTCACCGATTTCAAGGGGTTCAGTTACGTACTCTCCGTATTCTATGGCATACCACAGATCTATGCCGTGCTGATCATGGTGGTTGCAATCTCGCTCTATGTGACACTTGGCGGTCTTCGGGCGGTTATATGGACTGATGCAATCCAGTTTGTCTTCCTTGCAGCGCTTGCAATCCTGATCGGGGCTGCAGCACTCTATATTCCGGCACAGAATACAGGCGTGGCTGTATCCGATCTCTTTACCGGGATGGATGCCGGTTTCTGGGATATCTTTGCTCTCGGCGGGATCATTGGAGTGTTTATCATGATGATCGCGATGCTTCCGGGATGGATTACGGAACAGGACCCGTGGCAGCGTGTATGGGCGGCAAGGGACGTGAAATCGGCACGGTACGGGATGATGCTCGGTTCAGTGCTGATCGCTGCCGTATTCTTTGCCTGTTTCCTTGCAGCGATCGGGCTTAATGCGATGTATCAGGTACCGGCAGACCTGCACGGTGCCGAACAACTCTACCTCATATTCATTCAGGACACATTTCCACCAGTCGCAATCGCCGTAATTGCGATAGGATTTGCCGCAGCCGCGATGTCCTGCGCAGACACGTTTGCAACCTCAGGCGCATCCTGCATATCAAGGGACATCTACCAGCGGTTCGTAAAGCCGGATGCGACGATGAAGGAGATGCGGACCGTGAACCGCGCGCTCATCGTCGTGATGCTCGTAATCTCTGCCGCAATCTCGATGCACGTCGAGACGATACTGGATGCGGTAATCATGGCAACCGTCATCGGTACATCATCGTACTTCTTCCCGATCATGGGCGCGCTCTTCTGGAGACGCGCAACCGCGAAAGGAGCGCTTGTAGGACTCGTGATCGGTGGCACTGCCCAGATCGGGCTGATCATCGCAGAGGCTACATACCTCGGAAAACTCGACGATATTTCCCCGTTTTTGATCGAGCATGGCGTCCTCATAGCGGTATCGCTCAGCGCGATCTCGTTTATCGGGGTGTCGCTCGCAACAAAGCGACCCGATGACCGCAATCTTGCTCCGTTCTTCCCGGATGTGGCAGAGCGTTTCATAAGGAAAGGCGCGGCGTCGGTGAATCTGGGCGACCCTGAATACGCGCGGTTCAGAAGAGATGTCGAGAAGCAGGTTTCCGGAGAGCGTGTGCATCTGAGCGCTGTTGTCAGAACAAAACACGTGTTCGACTGGGGCGAACTGGTCTTAAAACTTGCAGATACACGCGCATGGATCGCACCGAGTGGAGTTGAGGTTGCATACCGAATGTCGAGCACGGATATGCTTGCATGTCCAAGAATCGTGCATGGCGGTGAGGATCAGGTCTGGATATTCGCTGAACCGCCCGCGGATCAGGAGGATGAGATCCTGGTAGAGATGTTTGCCGCGCGCCAAGAGATTCGAAGGATACTCGCTTAGTGCTCACCGAAAAATGAAATAGCGAAGTTTATGGGGACACTCCACATCCCAGACATTCGTGCGATTCGTTTATTCGTGATCCCTTATGCCAATTTTATCACGAATTTCACGAATGGGCGAATGACACGAATTTTAACAGGTTATTTTCTGGCAATCTCTTAATACCCTACAAACTGGCTGCCAGCGCTTCGCAGACGCGCCCCCTCGAGTATCACGGTCTTCTCGGGATCCTTAAATGTGCTGCCTATCTCGTAGCAGCCCTTTCCATGTTTTTCTGCGATCTGCACCGCGGAATCTACCTCATCCGCTGGCAGGACGATGCAGAACCCGATCCCCATGTTGTAGACCTGGTACATCTCTGCCGCACTCACAGGTCCGTGTTTCCGGATCAACTCAAAGATCGGAGGCGTTTTTGGTAGATTATCGATCTTGAACCCGTAGTCCCTGCTAACTCTCCTGAGATTCAAGAACCCATCGCCGGTTATATGGGCAAGCGATCTCAGATCCAGACCTGCATCAAGCATCTCTCTAATCTCTTTTGCATAGATATTCGTTGGCTCGAGCAGTTCCTCACCGAGCGGTCTTCCAAGTTCATCGATATACTCATCCGCGCCAAATTTACCCAGAAGAACCTTCCTTGCAAGCGTCATCCCGTTGCTGTGGACTCCCGAACTTGCAAGACCGAGTATCACGTCCCCTTCTTCGATCGCATCCCCAGTGATGATCTTATCCTTCGAAACAATGCCGACCCCCATCCCTACGAGGTCGAAACCCCGGTTCTCTCGAGGTCCTCGGATCATCTCCGGCATGATCGCGATCTCTCCGCCAGAGAGCGTTACCTCTGCGCGCCGGCATCCTTCCACCACGCCTTCCACGATACTCTCGAGAAGAGCCGGGTCAGGTTCCTGAACCGCTATGTAATCGACCATCGAAACCGGTAGAGCCCCAACACAGAGGATGTCGTTTACATTCATGGCAACACAATCGATGCCGACTGTGTCGTATTTTTCCATTTCCTGCGCGATAAAGACCTTTGTACCGACTCCGTCGGTCTTGATCGCCAGTGCTCTGCCATCGCCTATATCGATAACCCCTGAGAAATGCCCTATAGGGATTGCAGGTTTTCCTATGGTGTTTCTGAAGTCAAAGGTCCCTTTGCAAAGTTCCACGATCCTTTGCAAGGCGATCTCTACTTTTCCGGTATCAGCGCCAGCAGTCTGGTAGGTAACGTAATCATCCATATTCTACTGATGCAATCTGAAAAACTAAAAGGGTATTGATCCTGATATTCTATGATCTCCGACCGGCAGTGAGGGTTTTGTACACAATTTTGTGCACGGTTATTAGGAGGTGATCCAGCCGCAGATTCCCCTACGGCTACCTTGTTACGACTTAACCCTCCTTGCGAAGCCCAGATTCGAATCCCCCATAAGGAAGACCCTCATCCAAACCTCACTCAGATGGTTTGACGGGCGGTGTGTGCAAGGAGCAGGGACGTATTCACCGCGCTGTGTTGAAACGCGATTACTACGGATTCCAGCTTCATGAGGGCGAGTTGCAGCCCTCAATCCGGACTTCGATTGGGTTTAGGAGATTGCCTTCACCTTTCGGTGTTGATTCCCATTGTCCCAACCATTGTAGCCCGCGTGTAGCCCGGGAGTTTCGGAGCATACTGACCTACCGTAACCCGCTCCTTCCTCCGCTTTAGCAGCGGCGGTCCCCACAAAGTACCCATCGCCCCGAAGGGCATGCTGGCAACTGTGGGCACGGGTCTCGCTCGTTGCCTGACTTAACAGGATGCTTCACAGTACGAACTGACGACGGCCATGCACTTCCTCTCAGCGGATCTGGTAAGGTCTTCAGCCTGACCTTCATGCTGCTGTCTCCCCCGGTAAGATTTCCGGCGTTGAATCCAATTAAACCGCAGGCTCCACCCGTTGTAGTGCTCCCCCGCCAATTCCTTTAAGTTTCAGCCTTGCGGCCGTACTTCCCAGGTGGCTCGCTTCACGGCTTCCCTACGGCACCAGATACGGTCACACCGTACCTGACACATAGCGAGCATCGTTTACGGCTGGGACTACCCGGGTATCTAATCCGGTTTGCGCCCCCAGCTTTCGTCCCTCACCGTCAGACCCGTTCTGGTAAGACGCCTTCGCCACAGATGGTCCCCCAGGGATTACAAGATTTCACTCCTACCCCTGAAGTACCTCTTACCTCTCCCGGTCTCAAGTTCGACAGTATCCCTTGGCAGTCTGATTGTTAAGCAACCAGATTTCCCAGAGGACTTATCGAACCGGCTACGGACCCTTTAGACCCAATAATAGCGGCTACCACTCGGGCCGCCGGTGTTACCGCGGCGGCTGGCACCGGTCTTACCCGGCCCTTGCTATCTTGTGCGTTTTAGGCACAAGGACAGCCAGTATTAGATACTGGCACTCGGAGTTCCCTTATCATGCTTTCGCACATTGTAAAGGTTTCGCGCCTGCTGCACCCCGTAGGGCCTGGATTCGTGTCTCAGAATCCATCTCCGGGCTCTTGCTCTCACAACCCGTACCCGTCGTTGGCTAGTAGGTACATTACACCCACTACTACCTGATAGGCCGCAGACCCATCCTTGGGCGCCGGAGCTTTGGATCAAGGTGCATTCCAGCATCCCTGATCTATCCGGTATTATCCCCAGTTTCCCGGGGTTATTCCAGTCCCAAGGGTAGGTTATCCACGTGTTACTGAGCAGTCCGCCAAGGTTTCCGAAGAAACCTTTAGACTCGCATGGCTTAATCGAACTCCGATAGCAGTAACCTCTGGCAGGATCAACCAGAATTAAGCACACTTTTTTGGAATTGATTGGTTTTCACTACCGATCGGAATTAACCAAATATCAGGACCAATGTCAGACGGAACGATCTTCCGTCTCCATCAAATACAACGTGGTCAGAAGATGTCTGACCACGAAAATGGAGGTGATAGCATAACATCAGCAGCCGTTGTATATAAAGATTTCTGATACCGTCGCGTCTATGTTCAATCTCCACCCACAATTTACCGAGAAAATCTATGGAATCTTCTGCAGCACCGCGAAGCCGACAAACGCCATCCACTCAAATTACCTCCAACAGCCGCTTCTCTGCCCTTCTCTGCACCTCATCGAAGAGATTTCTCCCATGCGAATCGATTCCGACGATGAGCGGTCCGAAATCACGCATCTCCAGCACCCAGACCGCTTCTGCCATGCCAAGATCGATCCAGTGCACGCCGCGCACCGAGATGATGTGATCTGCTGCCACTGCCGCGCACCCGCCAGTGTATGCAAGATACGCGCACCGATCCCGCATCGCATCAGCGATCGACATCCCACCCTTGCCAATTATGGCATGGACACCAAATCGATCCAGAATATCTGTGGTCTGCGAGTTCAACCGGCTGCTCGTGGTGGGACCTGCCGCGATCACCTCCCATGACCCATCTACCCCTCTGACAATCGGTCCGCAGTGGTAGATCACGGCATTCTCGAGGTCGAACGGAATTTCTGATGCATCTGATGCCTCCAGTATGCGGCTGCACGCCCGATCCCTAACCGTCATGACCGTTCCACTCAGGTACACAAGATCACCTGCGCGCAACCTGGTAACATCGGAGATGGTGAGCGGGGTACTCAGGTGGTGGGTGACCATAGTACTCTCTCTGGCACGGCGGGTTAAAAGATTGTTTGCGGCAGACCGATCGGACTTTTTGTGGGATATTGCCATATCCGGATCGGAAGATGGGTTATCGGATCGCAATGTTCAGGCTGGCGACTTGGCACCAGAGCAATCCTTAAATATGATGTACAACTATGGACATTATTGTACAAAGTTATACGGTGAATGCGATGATAACCCCAAACCCACAGGAACTGACCGCTCTTCTCGAGTCGATAGAACCGCCCGCGATCATCCAGTTGATCGCAAAAACGACCGCGCGATGCACGCCTATCGACCTGTACACCGTGCTAAAATCAGAGAGCCCGAAATGCTCCTATCTGCTCGAGTCTGTGGAAAAAGAGAAGCATCATGCACGGTTCTCGTTCGTGGGCTCCGATCCGGACGCGGTCATCACGATAAGCGGGAGGAACATCTCACTCCAGTACGAGAGATCGACGCCGCTTATCAGACAGATCGAGGCAGATTTATCAGACATGCACGAGAGTGGCGTGATACGTCCGGAATACGACGTTCTGGATGCGTTAAAGCCAATCATACCGAACGTTCCCTACATCTGCACGAAAAACTTTGATCGGCAGGTGTTTTCTGGTGGTGCGATCGGGTATCATGGGTATGACCTCGTATACGACTGCTGGTTGGATATCAGACCGCGCTATCATGCGGCAACACCGGATGCGCAGTTCATGCTCATTACGCGTACCGTTGTCTTCGATCACCTGACTGGTGAGGTTTATATCATCTTAACTCCATTTTTACAGGATTTTAGCGGAGATGAGATTGCAAGAATGTACCGGAACGCCGAATCCGATGCAGCGGCTATGATCTCTGCTATCAGAAGAGCGGAAGAGCTTAATTTGGAGGGGCAAACATCCGGAGGCGGGCACGGTCAGATGACCGCGAATACGGAGCAGGACGAGTTCGAGACGATGGTTGGAATAGCGAAGCAGCACATCGTCGATGGCGACATCTTTCAGGTTGTGCTGTCCAGACGATACGAGGCGACGAACACGTACAGCCCGGTAGAACTGTACACGAGGCTGCGGGATGTCAATCCAAGCCCGTACATGTATCTATTCGAATTCGGGGAGACTAAAATCGTTGGTGCAAGCCCTGAAACGCTCTTCACAGTCCACAACCGGAAATTGATCACCAACCCGATCGCTGGCACGTGCCCGCGGGGCGAAACCGATGCGGAAGACGCCGAACTCGCCGAAAAACTGCTGAGCGATGAAAAGGAGCGGGCAGAGCATGTGATGCTTGTAGATCTCGGCAGAAACGATGTGCGGATGGTATCGAAGCCGGGATCGGTCAAAGTTGAGGATTTCATGACTGTGCGGAAGTACTCGCACCTCCAGCACATCGAGAGCACGGTTACAGGAATACTGCACGACGACTCTGATGCGTTCGATGCGACACGAGCGATATTTCCCGCGGGCACACTATCCGGTGCGCCGAAGATCCGTGCGATGGAGATCATCGACGCACTCGAGAAAGATGCCCGCGGGATTTACGGCGGCGGCGTTGGCTATTACACATGGAACCGGGATGCTGACTTCGCAATCGTGATCAGAACGATTGTTCTTGATAGAGACAGGATGTTTATTCAGGCAGGGGCTGGAATCGTTGCTGACTCGGATCCCACGTACGAATATCTGGAGACCGAGCGCAAGATGGCTGCGATGATGAAGGTGATCGAATGAAGATACTGTTCGTGAATAACAAGGACTCATTTGTCTGGAATCTCGTCGAGTATGTCTCGATCTTCGAGCCGGATACCGTGGTCGTCCCGAACACGATAACGCTTGACGAGGTCAGGAGAATCGACCCTGCCGGGATCGTGATCTCGCCGGGTCCTGGGAATCCGAACGATCCCCGGGATATCGGATCGTGCATCGAGATCATACGCGAGTGCGAGGTTCCCTTGCTCGGCGTCTGCCTCGGCTGTCAGGCGATCAATGTCGCGTTTGGGGGCACGGTCGGTCATGCATCTGTTGGTCCGGTTCACGGGAAGGCGTCTGAGATTTATCATGACGGGGTCGGGATCTACGATGGCATTCCGAATCCGTTTACTGGCGGCAGGTACCATTCGCTTGCCGTGGACATGGTGTCGCCTGCTCTTGAGGTTGTGGCACACAGTCCTGACGGCGTCATCATGGGGATCAGGCACATGCGGCGTCCGATCGAGGGCGTGCAGTTCCATCCCGAGTCGGTGCTGACGCCGGATGGGCTTGGGATGATCGAGCGGTGGGTGGGGATGGTGGCTGGTGGGGCGTAACGTCACTCAGGGCTTGAGAATATCACCCAGATCGAACGCGTACACGCCACCACTCCGCAACGTCTCCTTGTCCTCGATCCGTTTTGCGATTATCCCGTAATACTCGCGCCTCACATCGTTGTGCCACCTGACCAAGTCGGATTTGCGTTGTAGATCGTCCAGTATCCTTGCTACATCATGCCGCGAGAGATTACTCCATTTCACCTCGCCGATGAACAACTGCATGGCACCATCCGTATCTGCCCCGGTGGCAACGATATCGATCTCATCGCCACGATGCCACCATGCTCCGCAATCGTCCGGTAAAAATCCAATGTCGAGCCTTCTCCGTCTGATAAGGTCACGTACCAGATCTTCGAAGACGAATCCAAGATATTGATCGTATTCCTTCTCTATTTTTGGTGTGATATCGATTTCAGCCTCGATATTGTTCTTATTCGGGAGCACAAACCTGAAATAGAACTTGAAATAATTATCTTTTATCTTGTACAACGATCGCTTGGACTTGCCCGCGACGGTGGCAGGAAGTTTGGAATCAACGATCCCGACACGCCTTAAATTGTGGAGGTA
This sequence comes from Methanosarcinales archaeon, assembly GCA_030625165.1. GTDB lineage: Archaea > Halobacteriota > Methanosarcinia > Methanosarcinales > Methanogasteraceae > Methanogaster_A. The sequence continues at coordinate 8,405 of DAOURL010000049.1, forward strand.
GCGTGACAGCGCGCCTTTGTCGATACCGGTGGCGTTTGCGATCTCGGAAAGTTTTCTGCTTCCTTCTGCGATGGTTTTGAGGATGAACATGTAATTTCGCGGCTCTCTGAACTCTTGCCGGAGTAGAATGTCAGCCTCCTCGTATAGGAAGCTGCCTTTCGACAGGAAATTCGTGCGGAGATTCTCCCGAAAATCAAGATCGGGTGAGAACTTCAGAATGTACTCAGGGATGCTGTCCATGCATCCGTAAACTCGAATAAGCTCGTCGGTTGTGTATTTCGGGAAAAAATCTGCCAGATGTTCAAAATTTAATTTATCGAGTCTCCACTGCCCGCTTCTTCTGCCGTATAATGGGGATTTGTATCCAAGAACCTCTGTTTCCATCATCCCGATGCTGGAACCGCTTAGTATGAGCATTACATTTCGCTTGCTCAGGTTCAGATCCCATATTCTCTGGAAAAATGACGGTATGCCCCGGTTTAGCTTTATGAGGTATGGAAATTCATCGATTGCGAATATGATCCGCTCTTCGTCGCGATACCACCTGAAAAACTCATCGAACAACTCTTCGAACCCGCCGATTCTCATTTTCATGAATGAATCCTCTTCGAGGATAGTCCCCATCTGCTGCTGCAACATCGAGATGTTCTCGGATTCATTATATTCTACAGGCAGAAAGTAGATCCCGGTCTTTTCGCGAAGAAATTCTGTGATCAGACGGGTTTTACCGATCCTGCGCCGCCCGTAGATTATTATGAATTCCGGTTTCCCGCTTTCGTACCTGCTGTTGAGATATCCCAGTTCCAGATCACGGTTTATGAACCGTCCTGTAAATTGTTGATTCACAATCATTATGATTTACTGTCAACTACTTGAGCTTTTCCATCCCGGGTCTGTACTGACGCCGGATGGGTTTGCAATGATCGAGAGGTGGGTTTCGATGGTCAGGGGTTCCTGATCCGAACGCAGCATAAGGTGACAGCCCCCTGCCCGACAAGACCTGACAAAGTATATATGTACAGTTCATGGCAATGGTATATCGATGCTCGACAGAGATGAGGGAACCATTGCGGTCAGACTGGCACGCTCAGCGATAAAAGCCCACCTCTCAGGAGAAGTTGTGGAAACCGGCGATCTGCCAGAGGTGTTTGGGGAGAAGCGAGGCGTATTCGTTACCTTACATAAGAACGGTGACCTTCGCGGATGCATCGGCTATCCGGATCCGGTCATGCAACTTTTGGATGCGATTCTGGACTCTGCCGTGAGTGCTGCGGTGCGTGACCCGAGGTTTCCGCCTGTCAGGCACGAGGAGATGGAAGAGATCGTCGTGGAAGTGACGATACTCACACCTCCTGTAAAGATCGATGCGATGCCTTCGGATCTGCCGAAACATGTCGAAGTCGGAAGGCACGGGCTCATCGTCAGAAAAGGCGTCTATCAGGGGCTGCTACTTCCGCAGGTGGCGACAGAATGGGGCTTTGAAGCGGAGGAGTTTCTCAGCCAGACCTGCATGAAGGCAGGACTGCTCCCTGATGCATGGCTCACCGGCGCAGCGGTGTATTCCTTCGAGGGGCAGATCTTTACTGAACTCGAACCGGATGGTGAGGTCGTTAGCAAGGATTAGGATCGTTATAGGAGACGCAGGAGATACCCAACTTGAGGCGGAGGCGGAACTCTTCGATGATCTCTGCCCTGAGACCGTATCCGCAATCCTTGGAGCGCTGCCGATAACAGGCATTGTGAGCAGGTGGGGCGATGAGATATACTTCTCGACATCAGTGATCGCACCGGAAGAGAACCAGAAGGAACTCGTCGAGATCGGCAATCTCGGGTACTGGCTGCCGCAGAACGCATTCTGCATCTTCTTTGGACCGACCCTGGCAAGCAAGGGTGCAGAGATACGTCCTGCAAGCGCTGTCAATGTATTTGGAAGGATTGTCGGAGATGCTACCATTCTTAAGCGGGTTTCCGAAGGCGATAGGATCGTAATCGACCATACGGATGGGTGAATAGTGAATAACAGAGCATTTATATAGAACACCCACATACAACCCCTCATGAACGAACTCCTGTTTTCAGGGCTTGCTCTGCTTGGAGTCGGGATAATGATCCTTGCACCCTACGGGATCTACCATATTGCGGGATCGGATCTCCCGCCTACCATCAAGATCGCACTCGAACTCATCGTTATCGGACTTGGGCTTGCGCTCATACACGTGATACGCGATAGACTGAGATCGATCGAAGAGGAAGGGATATGATCGTTGTAACAATCGAGACAATCGAGGGAAAGAAGATCGCAGAGACGCTCGGTCTTGTGAAAGGGAATGTAATCCGTGCAAAACACATCGGCAAGGACATCGCGGCAGTGCTCAGGCATGTGGTCGGCGGCGAGATCAAAGAATACACCGAGATGATGGACGACTCGAGGGATATCGCATTCAAGCGCATGATTAAGGATGCAGAGGGGCTGGATGCGGATGCGATCGTGGGCGTTCGGTTCACGACCTCGATGGTCATGGCTGGGGCATCCGAGATAATGGCCTATGGAACCGCTGTTAAACTGGAGGGATGACCGATAACATGTCAGGAAGATTTGGATTCCCCGTATTCACCGTTGCTCTGCTGCTGCTCGGGGGAATTGCTCGGCTGCTGGAAGTAAATGGCATGATCCCATTTGCGATCCCGTGGATCCCTGTAATCGTGATCATTGCGGCTGTCCTATCTGTGGGGGCTGTGATATTTGGCAGAAACAGTGATCGACCCGGTTTTTGTCCGTTCAGTGCGATATGTCCGTTTAATAACTTCTGTCCATTCGGGCACGGAAGGTAAGAGTTTACATATCAGGAACGTAAGATATGTTACAGGTGAGATGAATGACACTCGACGATACTGATAGAGAGATTCTCGCAATACTGGAGCAGGATGATGCGACTCCGAGTGCAACGCTCGCAGAGAAACTCGGCATCACGGAAGGAGACGTGGAAGAGCGGATTGGCAGACTCGCTGACACCAGAACAAAGATACTGGTCGTTGATGATGAGCCAGACACTTTACTCCCGCTGACCCGGACACTTGAGGCGGACAACTACACAGTGGTGGGAGCGGTTGATGGAGCGGAGGCGCTGGAGAAGGTCAGCAATGAGACGCCTGACCTGATTCTCCTCGATCTGATGCTGCCAAAACTGAATGGGTACGAGGTCTGCATGAAGTTAAAGGAGAATCCGGCAACGAGGCACATCCCGGTCATCATGTTAAGCGCAAAGGGCGAGATCAAGGATAAAGTGCTTGGCATCGAGATCGGCGCGGACGATTACGTCACGAAACCATTCGATCTGCTGGAACTAAAAGCGCGGATAAGGGCGCTGCTTCGAAGGACTGGCGCGTAAAGACCATTTCACGATTCCTGAATAGTGATCCGGGTAATCGTGACATTTTCTATGGGTCTGTTTCTGGAGTCGGTCTCTACCTCTGCAATCGCACGCACGACATCCATTCCGTTTATCACCCTGCCAAATACCGCATACTGCCCGTCAAGCATGGGCTGTGCTCCATCGCAGATATAGAACTGGCTGGATGCGCTGTCCGGATGCTGTGATCGCGCCATTGCAACCGCGCCATCGACATGAGTCAGCTCGGGATGCGTCTCCAGTTTAATTGTCTTTCCAGAGCCGCCCGTGCCATCGCCTTTCGGATCTCCGCCCTGAATCATGAAATCATCGATCACGCGGTGGAAGGTCAGATCGTTATAGAATCCGCGGTTTGCCAGTTCGATGAAATTTGAGGTGGTGTCCGGCGCTCGCTCTTCGTGGAGTTCCACGGTCATCGCCCCCATGCTCGTCTCGATATTAGCGATTCGGTTCTCTTCCCCGGTCTTCTCTGTCGTATCAGCCATAGTGTCCCCCTTGTCGCTGTCAGCACCATCAGCCCCAGCCACCACATCTTCACTGCCGATAGAAACGAGTTTCACATCAAAGATCAGCGTCTTTCCGGAAAGTCGGTGGTTGAAATCGATCACAACGCTCGTATTTGTGACATCTGTTATAGTGCCTACCTGCCCCAGACTGGTGGTGAGCTTTTCACCGAGCGCAGGTGTGATGCCTGCTGCACGCAATTCTTCGACCGGAACGGTTTTGACCATATCCTCGCGGTGGACGCCATAAGCGTCTTCCGGCGATAGGGTCAGAGTCTTCCCTTCGCCTACAGCCATGCCGACGACACCGCTGTCGAACCCTTTGATCATCTGCCCTGCACCGACCGTGAATTCAATCGGCTGATAATCCCTATTCGGATTGTATACTCCGGTTTCGATCGCAGCGTCCCTCACAGATGTGTCAAAAACAGTACCGCCCTCCAGTCTTCCGGTGTAGTCCACTGAAACCTGGTCGCCTTCTTTGACTACCGCTGCATTGCCGCCGCTATCCTGGTCTATGCAGCCACTGCTGATAAGGATCAATGCCAGTACGATGCAGATAATAAGTTGTTTATTCATGCCGATCACCATATTTCTGCGTTTGTGGTATATAAGTGCTGTTATGGGTTCATAGCTCTTCGGGTCGTGTCATTGGTCTTTCAATCGCCTGAATCATACCCGAACGGGCACAATCGAAAACTTCAGTGAAAACACTCTGACTTTATGGTGGTGTGCACGTGTTCGAACATTCGTGCAATTCGCGTCATTCGTTGCCATTCGTGATCTCTTGGTGCTGATTTTATCACGAATGCCACGAATATACGAATGACACGAATCGAGTAAATCGGCGGAAATCACTGGATTTTTAGACAGTGCCGGACGCACTCTCGTACAACTGACGAACATCTTTATGTGATCGCAGCGCAAGGGTTGGCTGATGGACATCGAGGGATACGCAAAACGAGGGCTCACCAGGCACGACCCGGACCTCGAACAGAAACTTACCGACCGGATACTCGAGATCAAAGACATCCCCCCTGCGAGAGCGCGTGATATCGCCAGCGCAACGATTGTGGAAGCGCGTGCCACGCTCCGCCCTGCGGGAGAGATCCTCGCCCCGATCACGTCAGGAGTTACGATGGGCGAGTTCGGTGTCGGGTCGAGGGGTGCTGGTGATTTTTATGCGCACGAGAAGATCGCTGAGGTGATCGGAAAGACAGATGCCATCGTTGATTCGTCACACCTCGATGATTCGGGCGTGGTGCGCATCTCAGGGCAGGAGGATCAGGACCGGTACGTCGTTTTGAACATCGATGGCATCCACTCACGGTTAAGCGATTTCCCGTTTCTTGCAGGGTTTCATGTCGCACGTGCCGCACTCCGCGACATCTATGTGATGGGTGCACGCCCGGTTGCGATGCTGTCAGACATCCACATAGCGGATGACGGCGATGTCGGGAAGATCTTCGACCACATCGCAGGCATATCAGCAATCGCCGAACTGACGCACGTGCCGCTTATCACCGGAAGCACGCTTCGGATCGGCGGGGATATGGTGATCGGGGATCGGATGACCGGCGGCGTCGGCGCTGTCGGGATCGCCAGCGATCTCACGGCACGCATCGATGCTGCGCCCGGCGATGTCATCATGATGACAGAAGGCGCAGGAGGCGGTACGATCTCGACTGCTGCGCTCTACTACGAGATGCACGATGTCGTTGATGAGACGATCAACATCACATTCATAGAGGC
>DAOURL010000061.1 GCA_030625165.1 Methanosarcinales archaeon
GAGATGACGGTCGAAAAATCAGAGAAATTCAACACAGGACTCTCCTTCTCTGGCGCTCCGATGCTCGGGATGATCCTCGTGATCGCGCTGATGGTCATCATCTACTGGGGTTACCGCAGGCGGAGGTGACCCCGCCACCATTTTTTTCGTCCGTCAATACAGAAACATTTAAGTTATAGTAAATTATTTGGATATATCAGACAGACCTGCGTGAAATGATCCGTTAAAGGTGCATCCGTATAGCAAATTGTATGCACATCAAAGATACCTAAGTCAATACAAACAACATGGAGATATGCTACATGAACACAAAGAATTTTATTGTTCAGCAAATCAGTACCGCTGTAAATCAGAGAATCTCATACACTCGATGCGGCAACACGAAAACTACAGGAAATGTGCGATCACTCGCACCGATACGATCATTGGTTGTATTTCTGTTCATGGCACTGTTGATTGTGCCACTATCCGCAACCGCACAATCAGATATTACTGCACTGGCAAATACAACCTCTGATGAGAATGGGAACTACACCTTCTCCAACCTCCCTGCTGGAGATTATATTATATCCGCGGCACACTATATAACTGCGATGGGCGGCAAATGGTTCGTAGGGAGTAGGTATATCAGTGTGGGTGATGGAGAAGATCTCCCCGATATCGATGTATGGCTGGGCTTTGGAGAAGCGGCGACCGCACACGATATACTGAGCGCAACCATCGACCCGAGCGGCTTGACCGGCAACTCAACGATCTCAGGGCGGACGCTTGCATATGGTAGGTTTGGTGAGGTGGTGCCGATGACAAATGCAACGGTTATCATAAGCAGCTACCTCAAAGGCGATCTCAATGGCGACGATCTCCTCACGCCAGCAGATGCGCTCATAGCCCTTCAGATGGCTGTTGGAACTCGTGAACCAGATCTCAGGGGGGACATGAATTTCGACGGTGTCGTCACATCACTGGATGCGCTCATAATCCTGCAGGCGGTTTGAGATGTGTGCATGGATCACATCAAACATGACATCATCGAGGTGAATGTTATGGGTAAAAAAAATCATTTATTGGTCTTGAGTGCATTGCTTATTTTAGCATTTGCACAAGTTGTATCAGCAGAAGAAATAACAATGGAAATGGTTGCAAACACAACCAGTGATGCCTACGGGGATTACACATTTACCGATATTCCAAACGGCAATTACCAGCTTGTTGCCCTTAAATACACCCCTGCCATGGGTGGTACATGGCTTATGGTCGAATCCGATGTTGCGATCGAGAATGGTACGGATATTGTCAACGCTAATTTGACCCTTGGCTTTGCAGATGCCGGCGCACAGGATCCAGTATTATCTTTATTGGAAAGAGCTTCCATTTCCGGAAAGACACTTTCGACACCAATGGGAGGTCCTGCACAAAATTATTCTGATGTAACTGTTGCTCTGCTGAAACAGGCATCTGAAATATCAGTACCACCAGTGCTATCGCCTCCGGTATCCGCTTTTTCGGCAAATGTCACATCAGGGGATGCACCACTGAACGTGGCATTCACTGATGAGTCAACAAACGCTACTTCGTGGTTATGGGACTTTGGAGATGGAGAAAACTCCACGCAACAGAACCCAATCCACGTATATGATAGTGTGGGAATCTATTCAGTGGCACTGACTGTAACCAATGCAAATGGCACTGCTTGTGAGGTCAAAGATGATTACATCACCACAAGGCTGCCGGATGTTTATAAAAATAAAAACATTGTATTTCTGGTAATAGGTGCTGAAGATACCTGCGGGGTGAAAAAAGCGGTTGCAGAAATGGGTATGGACAATATCGATGTGTACGGAACTTACCGTTTGGATACGGTTGAATCCCTTTTCAGTCCTTTCAATGATAGCATCGATCTAAGTCAATATGACATCATATTCATAACCAGAAAAGGTGGTATGAGCTTTATGGGGGCGAACCTGAAGCCTCAAATACTTGAACTGATGGAACATAAAAAGGATGGAGCCCATGTGGTTGACTGGAACTATGGCGTCGGGACCGTCAATCATACAGAACATCCATATCTTGCGGACTACTGGGACGTGAGATATGATGGAAACATCGACCGTCTGATCACGTATCTTTCAGTGGTGGACCTTTCAAAGCCCTTCAGTGAATATGATAGTGAAATCGAGATCGAGGCACCGTCGGAAATGCCAGAGGTTGCTATATGCCACCCGGATGCGGATGACCTTTTTGAGGACATGGGTTCATATCTGGAATGGTATAAAGCAAATAATGGCACTCACCATGTCTATAATCCTGACAATTACACGGTCGGGGTCATGTTCTTCAAATCGTGGGATGAGGAGATATGCGACAATGTGGTAAAAAGCGTTATAAAAGAACTGGAAGCCAGAGGAATTAACGTTATCCCTGCATATAGGCCATCAGTCATGTTTACAGACGATTCTTACCGCTTCTTCAAGATTGGTGATGAATGGAAGGTAGATGCATTCATAGATCTTGGGAAGGGTGTGTGGATAATGTCTTCTGCTGTAAGGAATACTGAATATCTACAGGAAGCGAATGTGCCTGTTATCAACGGGATCGTCTATGAAGGCACTATCAAGGAATGGGAAAATTCCAGCACAGGTCAGGATTGCTGGTTCCAGTACCAGATCCCGATCATGGAGATAGGAGGCGAGATCGAATCCATAGTGGTTGGCGGAAAGGAATACGATGAAACACTCCAGGCAAGGGTGCTCAAACCGATCGACTACCAGATAGATTGGATGATCGACAGAACGATACGATGGATGGATCTGCAGCGTATCGATAATGGGGATAAGAAAGTTGCAATCATATACTATGCTCACGGAAAACAAGGGGCAATGGTCGCAGGTAACCTTGATGTTGTTCCCAGCATACCGAACCTGTTGGATGCGATGAACGAAAGCGGGTACGACCTTGACGGAATGCAGCTGAACAGGTCTGAATTCCTGCAGCTCGTGCTGCAACAGGGCAGAAATATCGGGGTATGGGCACCCGGTGAGCTCAAAAAAATGGTGGAGAACTATGATGTTGAACTCCTGCCTGTCGAGACGTACATGGAGTGGTTCAATGAACTTGAACCTGAAGCAAGGCAGAGTGTGAACGATTCGTGGGGTGAGCCTCCCGGACAGGCGATGGTATATGAAAACGAGAGTGGTAAATACTTTGTTATCCCCAAGATATCTGTTGGAAACATCCTTGTTGCGCCTCAGGCTGCAAGAGGATTCTCACAGAATGATACCCTGTTGTACCACGACCAGACAATGCCTCCATCTCACCAGTACATTGCATTCTACCTATGGCTTAAGAACGGATATGGTGCGGATGCCGTTGTTCACTTTGGAAGGCATGGAACACAGGAATGGCTGCAGGGCAAAGGTACAAGTCTTTCAATAAAGACATGCTGGCCTGCGATCCTGATCCAGGACATACCTGTGGTATACCTCTATGAGGTGGGCGGTATCGGAGAAGGCATAATGGCAAAGAGGAGAGGTAACGCTGTTATGGTGGACCATGCAACACCTGCGATCATGAGTGCAGGACTCTACGGGAATCTCACTCTTCTGCATGATAAGATGCACTATTACGAGACAGAAGAAGATGAGAATTTGGTAGCCGAATACAAGAAATCGATCATAGATATATACGCTGACCTGAACTTTGAACATGAGTTCAATGTATCTGCTGATGATCTCTGGGAGATGAATAAAACCGAGTTTGACAACTTTATCCTATACGGTCCTGTGCATGACTATTTGCATGAGATCGCAAGTGAATACATGCCGTATGGATTGCACATCCTTGGAGAGCAGATGGATGATGAAGGGATTATAGCCATGGTGAAATCAATGCTCGGTGGGACTTTTGAGGAGCATGTCACTGCGGCAAATCTGTGTGAAGATCCGCATTACCTGGATCCTGCACATTCACCGAATCTGCTTGACGAACTCCTGGACGACGTCCTGGTCAATGGAACCGATCCGATGGATCTGCTAATTGATCGGTTCAATATCACATATTCATCAGGAGAGTTCATTGCAAATACTACATGCGATGGATCCGGAGAATATAATTTCTCAATTGTAAAGGATGGGAAATATGCACTTTATGCATTAAAACAAACTGATGGTGGCTGGCTGACCGGAAATGAGTACATTACAATAGAAGGCGGTCAGGCACTCTCCGGTGTAAGGTTGAACCTTTCAAAGAATGCGACAGGTACCAAAAATACAGAACTTGAATATGTTATTGAGCTGTTAGAGAACAATCCTCCGGTTTCAAAACCTACTGGCACAGGCACAATATTTGGATGTATTACCTACAGCCCAATGGGCTCTCTGTGGGAGGTACCTGATGCAACGGTCGTGGTTCAGAAAGATAACAATATTCTTGAAGTTAGTATCAGTGACTCAACAGGTAATTACACATTCTCAAACCTGCCTGATGGGAAATATGTTGTAACCGCATTCTACCATAGTGTCACCCAGTATGGAGATGGCTGGTACATCGCAACGAAGAACGTTGAGATCAAGGACGGGGCAGCCAATAATATTGATATCAATATGGAGAAGGATGAAAGGGGTGAAGCACAGAACCTTAATTCTCTCCTTGGGCAAGTTTCTGGCAAAATATATTCAAACGAAACAGGAAATATAGTGCCAGAATGCAATGTTGTTTTAATACAGCGTCTCTCTGATGAACAGATGATGGTTGTGGAGGACCTGAACCTTGCTATCCGGTATGCTGAGAACATCAGGGGATGCATCATTGAGATCCCTGCGATGATCGATGCCCTGGATGGGAAATATATCCCCCCCGCTCTTGGAGACGATCCCTTGAGAAGTTCGGAGGTCCTGCCCACCGGAAAGAACTTCTATTCATTCAATCCGAATATTGTTCCAACAAAAGAATCATGGAATGTCGGTACAAAACTGGTGGATGCGTTCCTGGACGAATGGGTTGAACGCAACGGGGAATATCCCAGAAAGGTTGGTTTTGTGCTGTGGTCTGGCGAATCCATGAGGCACAAAGGTGTCATGGAATCTGAGATACTCTATATGATGGGAGTGAAACCTGAATGGGATTCGATGGGAAAGGTTATCGGTGTGGAGCTGATCCCGGAAGAAGAACTTGAAAGACCCAGGATCGATGCTGTGGTCACCATGTCTGGGATATACCGTGACAACTGGAAGTGGCAGGTCCAGTTGATGGACCGGGGTGCACGGCTGGCAGCCCAGGCAGACAATTCCACATACGACAATTATGTCAAAGAGAACTCTGAGGCAATATATGATGCCCTGATGGCTACAGGCAACTACACTGAAGATGATGCAAGGGGGCTATCCCGATGCAGGTTATTCGGTCCAGATGAAGGAAGCTGGGGAGTTGGCGGATTCAGGGAAGCCGTGAGTGCCAGTGGTACATGGGAGGAGGAAAGTAAACTTGCCAATCTCTACATCGACTCCATGAGCTATGCGTATGGTGACAATATATGGGGAAATCTCGATGGCAACGTTTTCAGACAGGCGCTTTCTGATACGGATGCCGTCATGTTCAGCCGCAGCGGCAATGATGGGCGAGGCAGTGGCAGCGTGGTCTTTGACCATGTCTATGAGTTCTTCGGAGGATTTGGAATGGCTGTAAGGGAAGTTTCCGGAGAGACTCCGCAGATGTACATCGTCAATCTCAAGGATCCGGACCATGCGGTGGTAGAGACCTTTGCTGAATTCCTTGCAAGGGACCTGCGTGCCAAATACTATAATCCAAAATGGATCGAAGGTATGATGCAGCATGATTATGCAGGAGCAAGTGAGATCGATAGTGTGCTGGAGGACTTCTGGGGTCTGGCGGTCACGCTTCCTGACGAGATCACTGACGATATGTGGAAACAGTTCTATGATGTCTATGTCATGGATAAGTATGACCTCGGGCTGGAAGAATGGTTCGATAAGGAGAATCCATGGGCACGTCAGTCCATGAACGCCAGAATGCTTGAAGCTACACGAAAACTGGACGGTGAAGGTAACCTCTACTGGGACGCATCCGATGAGATCGTCCAGAACCTTGTGAAAGAGTACGTGAAATCCGTAGCCGATAACGGCGCCACCTGCTGCCATCACACATGCGGGAATCCCACGCTGGATTCGTATATATCAGGCGTACTCTCAATGCCAGGGGTAGTCTCTGATGAAACAGCAGAGAAATATCGAGAGGTTATGAGCCAGGTCACCGGCATGCAGAGCACATCGGCACAATCTGATGATTCTGGCAGTGGGGATAGAAGCGGCACATATCCGCCAGAACATGGCGAGACACCTACCAGATCCCACACATCATCCACTGCCTCAAACGAGACCGCCACCGAAGGCGGGGTCGGCACGAATGTTGACCAGCCGATGAACCCGTCCAAACAATCAGAGAGCAATTATGTGGAAGGATCCGAGATGACGGTCGAAAAATCAGAGAAGTTCTACACAGGACTCTCCTTCTCTGGCGCTCCGATGCTCGGGATGGTCCTGGTGATCGCGCTGATGGTTATCATCTACTGGGGCTACCGCAGGCGGAGGTGACCCCGCCACCACTTTTTTTCGATCGGTAGGGCAGGAACAGTTAAGTTATAGTAGATTATTTGGATATATCGAGCAGACACAGGTGAAACATCCGTTAAGTCACATTTTCAGGGCAGGTTGTCTGTTTAATCAAATGCATACAAGTCAAAACAAGTAGTATGGAGGCACAGAACACGATGAATACAGGACTAAGAACAATAACCTTACTGACGGTGGCGATCCTCGCGCTTGCCATCGTAGGAACCGCAGCCGGAAACGAGATAACCTTCGTTCTCGGAACAGATGAGAACCGTGCATCGCTTTTGAATGCTTCAGGGAATGTTTCTGTTGATGTCAACATCTACAACGCAACTCAGGCGATGTCGATCGATTTTGCGAATGAGAGTGTGGTGTTCTTAGCGTCATTGGATACTGAGACAGTTGCACACATCAACAGCACGATAAATGAGAGTGCTAGTATTATTGCGTACAATCTATCCACAGAGATCGATATCGAGAACGTGGATGATGTGAATATCACGAAGTACTGGGTGTACGGCGGCGATGAGAACATCGAGAATCTCATCACGTATATGGATACCAAGTTTTACGGAAACACAACCGCGGTAGATCCGCCAGACGACACGAGACCAAAAATTTGTTTTGTATTATCCCGACCGTGTGCGATGACTCTCATGGACAAAGTGTCTGATGACCCTTCCATCCGAGATGTGATAAACGTAACAACCAGATTCGGACGCTCAGACGTCGATCTGGATTTCAGTCTGGCTGACCAAAACGCGGTACTCCTGCGAGACCTTGATTCAACAGTAGTCGGGAAATTAACTGAAGGAGTAAATGGTGCCAAAAACAATGGTGCGTACGTTATCGCGATCGGCTCCACTGTACAGGCACACAATCTGCACAATGTCAACCTCTCGGACCCGGAGTATTCTAACATCGAGGTGTATCTGGAATACCCATCAGAAGAAAACTTTAAACGTCTTGTTACATTCATGGGGGTCAAATTCTGTAATATCAGTGCAGAAATATTACCACCGATATCAAGACCCGTTTATGGAATATACCACCCTTATGCGCCAGAGATATTCACGAATACAACAGACTACATGAGCTGGTACGATTCTGCTGGCAGGTACGATCGATCAAATCCGACTGTTGGAATAATAACTACCAGTTACAAACGCATGGAGCGAGATTCTGCACTGCTTGATGCGTTGATTGAGTCATTTGAATCGAGAAATGCGAATGTCATCGTATCAACGTATGCGTACAAGGATCCAGATTCTATTGAATATCTGGTGGAAAATGGTGAGCCGGTTGTGGATAGTGTTATCATTGTATCCCGCGGGAGTCCGCTTCATTATAAAAACGCATCGAAAGGCATAGCCGATTTACAGATGTTGAACGTCACTATACTCAATGGGATTCGGTTGTTCTATGGTATGAGCCAAGAAGAATGGGAAGCGGGTCCACACGGCATCCCTCCGATACAAACATATCAGGTGGCTATTGCAGAACTGGATGGTATAATCGAGCCGATTGTCATCAGCGGGAAGGCGATTGATCCAGCAACTGATATCGAATATAACAAACCGATTGACTACCAGATTGATTGGCTGGCCAACCGAACGATTTCGTGGATGAGATTGCACCGCATGAATAATTCGGATAAGAAGATTGTGATACCATATTACAGTGCAGGTGGCGGTAAGGCAAACGTCGGCTCGGATATTGATTATTATCTCGACACACAGGCAAGCCTCACAAACCTGCTAGCGGAAATGGGTGAGAGAGGATACAATCTGGGAGATGGATCACTACCAAATAAAACAGAGCTTACCGATTTAATGATGCATCAGGGAAGTAACTTCGGAACTTGGGCACATGGAGCATTGAATGAAAGGGTAGATCAGGGGAATGTGATACTGATCCCGAAGAGCGAATATCTCACATGGTTCGGTGAACTTCCGGATGGCAAGCAGAGTGAGATGACTGAGCGATGGGGACCTCCACCCGGTGAGATCATGGTCTGGGAGAATAACACGGATGAGTATCTCGTCATTCCGAAAATTCAGTTTGGTAATGTGTTGCTTGCACCCGATCCTACATGGGGATGGCTTCAGAACGAATCTGTCATGTATCATAACGGCTCAGTACCGCCAACCCACCAGTGCCTTGCATTCTATCTCTGGCTGAACAAGGAATTTGAGGCGGATGCGATCTTTGCAATATTTACGGGCATAGAGATGATGCCTGGCAAAGAGTGCGGTCTATCAGCGCATGATTGGGGTGCTACTCTCCTTCAGGATATGCCGCTGATTCACGTACTGCCGATGGACGCGGAGGGTATATTTGACAGACGAAGAGCGAATATGCTTATTGTTGATTTTATGACGCCAACTATTGTCCCATCCGGATTGTACGGAAATTTATCGAGTTTACAGCAAGAGATAAGCCTGTATAATCAGGCTGTAAGTGAACCAGTGAAAGAAAAATATAAAAATAATATAATTGCAGAATGCCGGAATTTGAGTCTTGATTGGGATCTGAGAGTCGATCTCAATGTAACCGGAAGCAACGATACGGAATTCAAAGTATTCCTTATCCGGTTGAGCAGCTATTTGCAGGAGCTGAAGACTGAATACATGCCGTATGGTCCGCACACCCTGAGTGAGCCGCCAGCCGGAGACAGTCTGGTTGCACTGGTGGAAGCGATGCTTGGAGATGAGTTTACGGATAATGTTTCTGCGATAAATTCATCGAACGGGGTCACAACGATGCTGCTGACTGAAATTCTGCTCAACGGCTCAAATCCGGATGCTGCGCAAAACGATCTTCTGGGATCGGTATCGGCTGGTGTAACAAGCGACCTTGCCCTTGCAGTAGGATACGCAAACCGGATAAACGCGTGTACAATCGAAATACCAAGAATACTGAATGCACTGGAAGGCAGATACATTCCACCCGGCCCCAATGGCGATCCTGTAAGAAACCCGGACGCTCTGCCCACCGGAAGGAACCTCTGCACATTCGATGAGCGTCTCATACCAACTGAAGAAGCGTGGGATGTCGGAAAAGAGATGACAGACCAGTTATTAGCACAGCGTGTCAATGAGACTGGAAAATACCCGCGGAAGGTAGCGTTTTTACTCTGGTCGATAGAGACATCGAGACATCAGGGCACAATGGAATCGGAGATATTCTATTTGCTCGGCGTAAAGCCGGTATGGGATAAGAAAAAACGTGTGGTAGACGTTGAACTGATAAATTCAAGCGATCTTCTGAGACCGAGAATAGATGTGATCGTTACAACCTCCGGGGCATATCGGGATATGTATTCTGGCAAGATCAAACTGATCGACAAAGCAGTTCGTCTTGCAGCACAGGCGAACGATACAGAGTACCCGAACTATGTAAACGAAAGTTCCGAATTGATTTATGAGGCACTGATGGCGACTGGAAATTATACCAGCGAAGAGGCATGCAATCTCTCGATGACACGCATCTTTTCACCACATCCGGATTCGTACACCACCGGACTTCAGAATGCAATACCGGCAAGCAACACATGGAACGATATCGGGAGACTTGCAAACCTCTACATCGATCGTATGAGTTACGTATACGGAGAAGATGTGTGGGGCGAACATCTAAACGACCTGTTCAAAGAGAATCTTGATGGAGTCGAGGTATGTGTTTTCAGCCGCAGTTCGAATGTTTACGGCGTACTGGATCATCCAGAGGTTGCTGCTTACTTTGGCGGGTTAAGTCTGGCTATCGAAAGCATATCAGGGGATGCACCTGACATGTACATCAATAATCTGCGAGATGCAAATAACCCGACGGTCGAGACACTGAGTCATTTCATGAACCGGGAACTGCGAACACGGTACTTCAATCCCAAATGGATCAAGGGCATGATGGAACATGGTTACGACGGAACGCGATACATGGCACAGTTCACGGAAGATCTCTGGATATGGCAGGTTGTCACGCCAGACCTTGTTACCGATGATATGTGGAAGCAAACCTATGACACTTATGTCCATGATCCCGACATGAAAAAGTACTTTGAGAGTAGCAATCCGTATGCATATCAGTCGATAACCGCCACGATGCTTGAAGCTACACGGAAGCTGGATTCCGAAGGTAACCCCTACTGGGATGCCGACCCGGACGTGATCAAGAGTCTCATGAACGAATATGTGGGATCCGTTGCGGAGCACGGCGCAGCCTGCTGCCACCACACCTGCGGAAATCCGTTACTCGATGAACATGTGTCAGGCATCATCTCCGCACTCGATTCGGACGTGGTTTCGTCAGACGTAGCAGCGAAATACCGGGAGACTATGGATGCTGTTGCCGGCAGGGAGCGTGTATCATCGCAACCCACTGATACGGACACAGGCAGCAGTGGTGGCGGAGACGGCACATATCCGCCAGACTGGTTTGACGACACTGATACCGAAGATACGGTACAGCAGAGCAGATCATCCACATCCACCATGAATGAGACGGTAAGAGAAGGTGGGGTTGGAACAGATGTGAGCCAGCCAGTGGAGTCTGTGAAAGAATCGAAACCATCTGAACCATCAGACTACGTCGAAGGATCCGAGATGGAAGTCGAGACCTCGAAGAAGTTCTACACAGGACTCTCCTTCTCTGGCGCTCCGATGCTCGGGATGCTCCTCGTGATTGCGCTGATGGTCATCATCTATTGGGGTTACCGCAGGCGGAGGTGACCCCGCCACCACTTTTTTTCGTTCGCCAATACAGAAACATTTAAGTTAGAGCAAGTAATATTGATGCAATGAAGAGACATGGGTGAAATGACCACCGAACTTGAAACCCGCTCTGACGTGGTAAGCGGAACTGTGCGATCCACCTCCTACAGCGGATCGCATCCGGGTTTTCCAGAGTGGGGATACCCGAGTGAAACACGGCTTTATGTTACCTCTGGGGCAATTCCTCCTATGCAATTCCTCCGATCATACCGAGACGTGTTTCACTCGATTTCTCTTCATGTCCGAGAACACAAATTGTTTTTACAATCCAGACACATAGACCAGAACCAGAACAGAATCATGGAGGCATATAACATGAACATAAGGAATCACAGGAACATCTGTACGCCAGGTAGCGGAGGTCTCTCATGCACATAATGGAAGGCTACCTGCCCAGTCCGTGGTGGCAGCTATGGTTTGCATTATCGATACCAGTAATAATGTACGGCATCTACAAGTTAAATAGACTTATAAAAGATAATCGGGAGCTACTGCCCCTGCTCGCAGTAGCCGGAGCATTCATCTTCGTCCTATCCGCGCTAAAGCTGCCGTCGGTCACAGGAAGCTGCTCCCATCCGACAGGCACAGGGCTTGCCGCAATCCTCTTCGGACCTGCGATAACAGCGGTTCTCGGAACGATCGTCCTTGTGTACCAGGCGTTCTTTCTCGCGCACGGAGGTCTTCTGACAACACTTGGCGCGAACGTCTTTTCCATGGGAATCGTAGGACCGGTAGTCGCATACACCATCTACAAGGTCGGTATGAAACTGAACCTCAACTTCTATCTCGTCGTCTTCCTGGCAGCAACGTTTGGCGACTGGGCGACTTACGTGGTAACATCAGTTGAACTTGCGCTCGCATTCCCTGCAACTCCGGGGGGCTTCATGGGATCGTTCAAGGCGTTTGCAACCGTCTTTGCGCTCACTCAGGTCCCTCTCGCAATAATCGAAGGAGCCATCACAGCGCTAATCTTCAAGTACATAATACAGGTCAGGAGCGATATGCTTGCAAGACTTAATGTGTTAAGTGACGCAGCCATCAGCAAGATCAGGGGGTCGGCAGCATGAGATTGGAGGTCATCGTAGTTGTACTCATCC
>DAOURL010000232.1 GCA_030625165.1 Methanosarcinales archaeon
AACCAAACAGGGAATTTAACCGCGGAGGGCGCAGAGGAACGCGGAGGAGGCTAAAAACTCTGCGAACCTCTGCGTACTCTGCGGTTATTTTTCTTGACAGAAAGCACAGGATCGCAATCAGGAGACCAATCAGCATACCTGAGTAGTTACTCTAAATCTTAGATTCGTCTGCCACGCCGTCCGCCCTTTGCCATGGTGCCGTCGTGCGCCAGCGGTGTCACATCCTCGATCTTTCCGATGCGCATCCCGGCTCTCGCGAAAGCACGTACAGCCGCCTGCGCGCCCGGTCCCGGACTTCGCTGCTTGTTGCCGCCCGGCGCCCTGATCTTGATGTGTACTCCTGTAAATCCTTTATCCTTCAATTGATCCACTATCTGACCGACGATCTGCATTGCGATGTACGGGGAGCCCTCGTCCCGCGCCACCTTGGTGACCATGCCGCCTGATGACTTTGCAATGGTCTCAGCCCCGGTCAGATCGGTGACCGTGATCAGTGTATTGTTAAACGATGAATGTATGTTCGCAACAGCCCATTTCTGTTCTGCCATTCTATCATGCCTCCTTGTCCAGTATGCTATCCCCTTCCTGAACTCTGGTCGGACGCTCAGGGTGCATTTCATGCGAAAGTGGAGAGTTCTTGTAATAGTCGATCAGCATCTCTTCTTCCTTTGATACGATGTAACTCGGCACCGACGTTCTGCGCCCGGATATTGCAACGTGTCCGTGCGTGATGAACTGCCGCGCCTGGCGCATACTGTGCACAAGTCCCTGCCGGTACACCTGTGTCTGGAGACGCCGTTCGAGGATATCCCCGATCTCAAGACTCAGGATAGCGTCCAGATTTGTATCGCTCTTCAGAACTCCGTAACGCTGCAATCGTGCAATGATCTGGTCTGCCTCATCTTTCGTATGTCCGGCAAGTTCTCCCTTTGCTGCGGATTCGGCGAGCAATCTGCGTGCAGCGCGCCTGTACTTACGAAGGATGTTCTCGGCAGTCCAGACCTCACGCTTGTTCCGAAGCCCGTAAGTCTTGACCAGTTCACTCTCGAATGCGAGTTTCTCTGCCTGCCATGGATGTCTTGGCGTGCTGTATGTTTTATGATATTTGCGTGGATGTCCCATGAATTCACCTACTTCACTATGCGCTTTCTGCTGACGCCAACCGTGGCACCGCTTCTTCCTGTCGACCGTGTCCGCTGTCCGCGAACCCTTAAGCCCCGCTCATGCCGGATTCCACTGTAGCTGCGGGTCTTCTTCATGGTGTTGATATCCTCGGTCACAGATAACCCAAGATCCACGCCGATGATATGTTTATCCTCGCCGGTCAGGATATCCCGCCTTCGATTCAGCATCCATGTCGGGACTGCACCTTCAAAATTCGCGATTGCCTGCTTGAGTTTTTCGACTTCAGCATCGTTCAGTGACCCTATGATCGATGTCGGATCTATCCCAGCACCGTCTGCGAGAATCCTTGATGTCCGTATACCAACGCCCTTCAACCCTGTGAGCGCGTACTGAACCGACTGGTGTCCATCCAGGTCGGCGTTTGCGATACGCACAAGATGTTTTATCTCTGCCGTTTCTTCTGGCGTTTCTTCGATGTCTGTCATTATGGTTCCTTTGGGCTGCTATGTGTAAATAAAGTATTTGGTGCCGCGGGGTGTCAAGTTGCCCGGGGTATTGAATGACCCCGAGGCTCAGATATGGTTGGGTTTTATCACGAATGGCACGAATAAACGAATTTCACGAATATTAAAATGGAATAAATGTCAAGTAGGACTCATAGCGCACCTCTTGTTTGGGGTAATAGCCCCGAGGTTGCTATGAGACCCCTCACAGAACCGGACTTGAAGATTTCCCTCATCCGGCTCTTCAGAAGCACATCCTCTACGGGTTCAGGTT
>DAOURL010000086.1 GCA_030625165.1 Methanosarcinales archaeon
ACAATATTCTGCGAAATAACAGTCTGAACAACAACAATGGGGATTACAGCCTGTACGTCACAGGAGACTATGATCAGGATATCGACACCACCAACACCGTAAACGGCGGGCTGGTATACTATAACTACAGCGACAGCGGCATGACGATCACCGACACCAACATCGGGCACGTAACGATCGCCAATTGCAACGATCTGTGGTTCACAGGCTGCACGATACATAATGGCGACGGCGTTCGGATCATCGAGTCTTCATCGAATGCAATTAGTGGAAGTACTATCGAGAACAACGTAAAACAAGGGGTTTATTTTGCCGATTCGGACAGCAACACCATAAACGACAGTCATATTCTGGATAACATTGGTAATGGCATTCATTCAGACGGTACAAGCAAATACAACCGCATCATCAACAATAGCGTCATCAACAATAGTGTGGGCATTTATTTAGATGGAAATGGGGATAATAACATCATAGACAATAATGTGTCAGAGAATAATGACAATGGAGTTACTTTCCGTTCGAATGATAATGATTTAAGCGAAAATACAATATCAGGGAACAATGGTCTTGCATTACAATTCTGGGACCTGTGTTATAATAATTACATCTGGCGCAACAACACAGCAAACGGCGAAGAAGTGAACTATTATCATAATGAACGGGACATGACCCTCGACCCGAAATACCTCTCTGCATACAATGTGAGCAATGTCGGAAAGATCACACTCATAGGGTGTACCAACATCACCATAAGAGACAGCGAGCTTTCGAATAATATCAAATCCTACGGTTATGGTATATTTTTACGGGATTCAAATAATAATAACCTGACCAACAACACCCTATCGAATAACAACAATAGCATCCAGCTGTACAATTCATCCAGCAACAACATCACTGATCTCGATACGATAAATCCAATCAGTGGAGCACGGTTCGAATCGGATTCGGATTACAACAGCATCGCAGGGAGCACTATCGAAAGCACAATCGGCAAGGGACTGTATATAGGCTTTTCCAATCACGCCACCATCACCGACACTACGATCTCGTCTGTGGATGCGTACGGACTACTCACGAACAGTGCCCATTATACAACCCTTGCAAACGTCACGGTCACCTCATCATCCAACGGTGGTATACGCCTAGCCACGTCCCACCACGTAACCATCCGAGACAGCAGCAGCATCACCGCAAACAACGCAGGCGTGTACTGCACGGATTCCAATCATACCGATATCATCAACACCACCATCACAGCGGGTACAGACGGCATCTACATGTCAGAGTCAAACTGGGGCAATCTCACGAACAACGCCATTGATGCCATAGAGCGGGGCATCTTCTTCACCACATCAAGGGATCACAACTTAACCGCAAACAACATCACAAACTACACGAGCATCGGCGTCCTGCTTGAGGAGTACTCGACGAACACAACTATGATCGGGAACGAGCTCATACGCAACGGGGCAGAGTTCGATATCAGGATCAATGACTCAAACGGCGCAACCTTCACAAACAATGAATCGACAGCAGCGAATTACATATTCTACCTCACCAATAACACCAGCTTGTGCACGCTCGATACCGTCTTTGACAAAACAAAGGTCGGCTACGAGGACGACTCAAATCTAACGCTGATGTGGCGGATCGATGTGGTCTGCTGGGATAACTACCATCAGGAATCGATGTGGTCTAATCTCACGGTGCGGTACAGTGATCTCAGTGATGCCAATGGATTACTCTGTTGGGATGGTGAAATATTAGCAGGAGTATATACTACTCCGGATGTGCAGGGCGGCAGACTCAGCGGTAAGCCATTCAGTTACTGGGGACCGCCGACATCAAGTGATAACTGGCTTCCGATTATCGAATACAAACAGAATGTGAGCGGGAAGACCACATACCAACCGATGAACTGTACCGCAATCAATCAATGGGATGTGCTTCAGGAGATATATGACAGGTCGTATCGGAACGTCACGACCATGATCACAGAACCAGGCGTTACCATTCTCGTAGATGCCGGCTACACCCCGAACAGTAAGTGCTACTACTGTCATGTGGATAAACTTACGTTTGCAAACACGAAGCACTGGACGAAGTATGAAATCAATGTAACGAATATGACCGACCCGTACACGCCTGGGCGGTGCATCGACTGCCATGATGGGAACGATTCCATCGACATTCCGCACGGTAATGAGAGCGGGAAGGATCTGCTGTACTATCAAAGTCCGCAATTATGCTACACCGGCAGGACTGGCAGTCTGGAGTGCCACAGCACGAGTGCGACACAGACGCGGCTTCGTCAGGAGACCGAGTTCAGCCAGAAGACCCATCACCCGCTCGAGGATGGGAAACTTGCGTGCAAGGCGTGTCATGACAATCACGGGACAGATGAGCGGCATGATCTGCTGAAGTATTATACGGACTCTCCTACATCAGGCGGGTATAACTCATCCGACTATGCGCTCTGCCTTGTGTGCCATCTCGAGGAGAAGATCGTGGCGAAGATGTCGGGTGAGACTGATTTGCATCTTCAGAATTACATGAATCAGACGAACTTCAGGGATGAGTATTATAGTGCTGCATGGCCGTTTATCTTCAGTGCCGGAGGTACTAAGGGAGATCCAATTTTCAAGAACATCCACTCCCCACAGGATGGTAATGATCACTCCCCATATAACTGCTACTCCTGCCACAATCCACACGGCAGCGATAATCCGGCAACGACTCGCTTCACAGCAAAAGGTGGTGGCGTTATTAACTACTCCTACATCACCGATGTCGCGTATCCCAATAATACGACATGGGAGGTACTGGATTATGAAAACTGGAACAATACAACCGCGAACAAGGGGGGTGGACTTTATCTGACTGTGGATGGTTGTCTCATCTGCCACAGGACACCCGGACTATCCCTTCAGTATGATTATTTCGCCTACCGCGAATTCATCGACTACGAACCCGCAGGCGGCGCGGGCTGTCTTGAGTGCCATGACAACAATGCTTCTGCATACAACGAAACCCCGATCCGTCCGATCGTGAACCTGACCGCAATCAAACTTGCAATGCACACCAACCTGAGCGGCGCGTTCCGCAATGGCAGCATTCTTCAGGGAACCACGAGGACCTTCAACGAATGGCTCGAAAATCGCACTTACACATCTGAACAGATCAATAACATCACCGAAGACAACGCGATCTGCTGGGCATGTCACTCCACCAACGGCACGCCGCCGTATCCTGGATTCCATCCGGATCGGGCACTGGGCCCGTACAAATGCCCGAAGTGCCACGGACCCTATGATGGTCAGCCCCCGCACACACAGGGGCTGGTTGCTGCGGTCGATAACCATGGTCCGACCACGAAGGGCGCGGAATCGATCCTCATCCAGACCGATGTCGGCAAGGGCGGATCATGTGGCGACTGCCACGCTCCGAGCGTTCTTCCGGAAAGTATGATCAATCCAGATAATAATTTCAAGGTGTGGAAATGGGGGTTAGGGTCAACTGGTTATTCAAATAATTGGCGCATCTACGAAGGCAGAACCACGATGGGCAATGTCTCGCACTACGGGCTGAACAGATCGCAGGGGGAAGATCTTGGAATCGACAATCCGTTGTGCGACACCACTGACTGCCTCTTCTGCCACTGCAACTGGACGAACGGACAGATTTGGGGAAATGCCACGAACATCAGCGAGAATATGTACGGCGCAGACACCACGAACATCTCTACGTGCTACACCTACTGCCACGTCCGACCTGATTGGATAGGGATCATCAACAACAACACGCTCTCACACTTCCATAACGAATCGATATACGCAGGCGGCGGTCCGAACTGTGTCTTATGCCATGATGTGGATAGCACGTACGGGGTGCAGTCGCTCGTCAATTCCACATCAATCAAGCTGGGGGTTCACGGAAACATCCTGAATAACACCCTCGTCCCTGTGGGGTACGGGATGGATAACAGGTCAAACCCGTGCTGGGGCTGCCACAACAGCGATGGCACGATTCCTGAGGGCATGGGTGACCGGAACGGGATCACCGATCTGAATGATGATGGGCGCATCACCGCTGATGAGCTGCCGTACACCTGTGAGGACTGCCATGCAAGGAGTGATGTATGGAACAGTGCCACCAGTTATGGCGAGACCTGGCAGAGTGCAAGCGATCCGGTTCTGGGTCTGAACAGGCTGCCACCGGTGATATATGCGCACTATCCGAACTCTTCAACGCTAAAAACCAATATGAACGGCAATGGGCGGTGCGTTGACTGCCACAACAACAGCGTCGATCCACATCGCAACGATACTGCAGAAAAGATCATCGGAAACACGATCTTTGCCAATGTCTCGCACTACGGCACAACGATAGACCTGATTTATCCGACCGAGGACTGCGGCATCTGCCACAACGACACAACGAACGGAACGATCTGGGGAGACGCTCCGCAGAACGAGCACGGCAACTTCACGAACTACTCAAACACAGAAGACGGCTGCTACGTCTGCCACACAAACGACAACCAGACTCCGGTGGACTTACATGCAGCGAATCTGTGGTCGGGACAGGGTGGATTTGAGTGTCTGGGCTGCCACGACAATGATGGGTTTGCAGAGAAAAAACGGATCAATGGGAGCGTCTATGAGGGTGCGATCCACGCCAGGATGAATAACGCGACCACCAGTCCATACGGCACCAACCAGTCGTGCTGGGTCTGCCACTTCGAAAATGGCACGAACGCGGATACGCATAGTATGCTAAAGGATTCGCCGTATCTCTGCTACGACTGCCACAACAAAGTTGGAGGTCCATTCAGCAATGTGAGCGATGCACCAGAGGTTCACAACCACTTCAAGAGCGGAACCAACATCTCTGCTTACTGGAACCTCCCGACAGACTCAGACTCGTGCATGGGCTGCCACAACCAGTCAGAGATGAAATACGCATTCACAGAGAACGATGCCTACCGCACGAACTTCTCGATCACATCACACTATGGGGATAACCGGACAGATCTCGTCGACCTGTTCGCGGAGGATAACAGCACCGCGTACTGCTCATACTGCCACGTCAATGATACGACTGTATTCATGGAATACGATAATGACAAGAATATCCAGCACGCAGGAAGCCAGGACTGCAACGACTGTCATGGTGCTGGCAGGCTTCACAACGAGACCCTGACACGGGTTCTGACGAGCGGAAACTGCACAGACTGCCACGCGCTCTACGGGGTTAACAAGACGGACACGGTCTACGAGATCAATGTGACCGCGATGAATCAGGGCGTGCATGAGAATGTCAATGAGAATATGACCGACATCGCTCTGTCAGAGGTCCGTGATACGAACAACGCCAAGTGCTGGGGCTGCCATGTACCAGACGGCGCATATCCAGAAGACGGACACAGAAACACATTCAACAACGACGCGTACCTCTGCTATGAGTGCCACAACGGCACTTATGCGCACCAGAACGTGAGCAGCGCAACCGCGGTCTATAATCACTTCAAGAGTGGTGTCAATATCACCGCAAACGCGAATCCAATCACCGCACCCACGAACTCATCCTCTTGCGGATATGGGTGCCACAACTTAAGCACGATGAAGGTTCCAGGCTTCGATGCAGGCGGGAACGCGACGTACCGCGTCAATATGTCGCAGGCATCGCATTATCCGTGGAACCGCACCGACATAATCCTTGCACCCGACCTCTCTGACTGCACATGGTGCCACCGGAACTCAACAAACGAGTTCATCAGCATATTCGAATATGCAGGTCCGCCGAACTACACCGCAAACATCCGACATGCGACAAAGACGTCTGGCTGCATCGTTCCGGAATGCCACGACAGAGGCAGGATACATGATTTAAGTCTTAAGATCCCCACGTTTGAATGGGCAGATGAGTGCGGAAACTGCCACTTCGGACTGAACGAATCTGATGCTTATGTGAACGAGACGATGTTTAATGCGAGTGTGCATGGGGATGTGAACTGCACAAAGTGTCACGTAAACGAGGATATGAATCATCCGATCGAGGAGTATACATGGAAGTGGTGCGAGTGTTGCCACTCGTACCAGTCAGATCCACTAAACGAGAGCGATCGGCACAACGTCACCGCGGATCCCGCGAACTATTCGGCAAAGGGCGTGAATGTGCTCATGATTACAGAATGTACGGAATGCCACAATGCGACCGCTTATAGTAATGCGAAGGCGAACTTCAATGCCAGTTCAGAGCGTGAGTGCCGGTGGTGCCACAGCTATCCTGACTGATGATGTAACCGGAATCATGCGATATCTGTTGAGGTATCGATCTGGATGCCTTCACTAATCTTGAACTTGAGCATATCTGTGATCGGAGCCATTCCGCGAATCTTCGGGATGGACAGTCTACTCACGATCTCGTCGGAATTGCGGAGCAGTTCGATATCGAAGACCACATCACATGCATTGATGACCTCGTTCTCGAGCGCCCGGTCATGCGTGTTCTTCAATCCGTACAGGTAGGTCATCCCGTCGAGTTCCTTGGTCGTCTCATAGATAACGTTCATGAGTTTCTTGATCTGTCCGACATTGACATTGAGATTTAAGAAGAACGAGAATGTGTCAAATAGGATGTTTACACCGCTGAATTCTCCTTCTGCCTCAATATTTTGTAGATTATATACCATGAAATCTATGATCTGGTTGTCCACGTACTCGTTGCCCACGTTATCAACCAGTTCACCCTGGGCAGTAAGATAATATTCACTATATATATCGATGAATGTTATTTCTGATATATCATATCCCATGCTCTGTATGTTCTGCGCAACATACTTGGGTCTCCGCCCGGTAGCCACGTAATACGTCTTGCGGGTCTGTGTAAACTGGTGCAAAAATATCTCTGACATCGATTCCGGATCTCCTGAGAGGTATACCACCGACCCGGACGGAAGACCCCCACCAAGATTGCGATCAAGGATGAAAATTCCAGTGGATTTGACAGCTGAGGCAGGAGCTACATCAAAGGGTTCCATAGTCTTGCCGATTGTGGCTAAGGCAGGTGCCTGTGCCATTCTTTTGCGTGCGCCATCCACAACCGCATTTCGTAATCCAGACATATTTTTCCACTTCCTCCTATTAAGTAAGTTAGTTCTCACCCTATAAAAAGGTTCTCATTATCATTATGATAATTAGATTCTTTGTAGAGGGGTACATAGTATTATTAATGTGTAGGGGGATATGTGTTGCTTAACACAGTACTGCACACCATAAGGGATGATCGAATGGAATCAGAACAAGAATTGATGAGAATTGGAGTGTCGCTACCGGATAACCTGCTGACAAGGTTTGATGAAATACTTACGAAACGCGGATACTCGTCGAGATCCGAGGGCATCCGGGACGCAATCCGGAGTTATATCAGGTACTACGAATGGGCAAGCGAGGTTACGGGGGAGCGGCTTGGCGTCATATCGCTGACTTACAACCACGAGCAGCATGGACTTATCGATGCGCTTGCCGACATCCAGCATCAGCATCTGGACGTGATCCAGTCCTCGATGCATTTCCATGCAGATGAGAAGACATGTCTCGAGCTCATCGCGCTGCACGGTGATGCGAAAAGTCTCAAAGAGGTGGCGGAGGGTCTTATGGCGCTCAAGGGTGTAGAGCATCTGAAACTGACCACCATTTCGACTATAAAGTGAGATGGACGAGTCGAGACACTGGGCAGATGTCATCGCAGATAATGTAGCCGCAAAGAAGCACATTATCGCGACAGGGATCACCCCATCAGGGGAGATTCACATCGGAAACATGCGCGAGGTGGTGACAGCAGATGCGGCGTACCGCGCGCTCTGTGATGCAGGAATCGATGCAGAGTTGATCTATATCGCAGATACCTTAGATCCGCTTCGTAAGGTCTATCCGTTTCTCTCTGACGATTATAGCGAGCACGTCGGAAAGCCGCTTTCTGCCGTACCTTGCCCCTGCGGGGATTGCGCGAACTATGCCGAGCATTACCTGACGCCGTTCCTTGAATCGCTTGAGCGGCTGGACATCAGTCCCACGATATACCGCGCGCATGAACTCTATGGGCGCGGGGATTTCGTGCCCGCCATCATGACCGCGCTTGCCAACCGGGATCGGATCGCTACGATCCTCGAAGAGGTGTCACATAGGGAGATGCCTGCCGGATGGAGTCCTTTCAATGTCGTATGCGAGGGGTGTGGGAGGATTACGACCACAACAGTATCTGGGTTCGATGAAACCGCGGGAACCGTTGATTACGCCTGCGAATGCGGCTACTCTGGCACGGTGCCTGTGAAAGGGAACGGAAAGCTGACATGGAGGGTTGACTGGGCTTCCAGGTGGCGCGTTCTCGGCGTCACGATCGAGCCGTTTGGCAAGGATCATGCGACAAGAGGTGGTTCGTATGACACAGGGACGAGGATCTCGAGGGAGATCTACGATTATGAGCCCCCGTATCCGATCATCT
Source organism: Methanosarcinales archaeon (assembly GCA_030625165.1). Taxonomy (GTDB): domain Archaea; phylum Halobacteriota; class Methanosarcinia; order Methanosarcinales; family Methanogasteraceae; genus Methanogaster_A. Next base: position 8,512 of record DAOURL010000086.1, read on the forward strand.
ACGAGTGGATCCACCTGAAGGGAAAGGGCGCGATGTCGTCCTCGACCGGAGTCACAGTCACGATCGCGGATATGTTGCAGGTCATGCCGCCAGAGGTGCTCAGGTACTTAATCATCCGGGCAAAGCCAGAAAAGCACATAGACTTCGATCCAGCCCGCATCATCGATCTGATCGACGAGTTTGACCGCGCGACCGGGAGGGCATGGGAACTGTCCAGAACAAAAGAGTACCTCCGGTCAGATATCCCGTTTACGCACCTCGTAACCGCTGTGCAGATCGCATCCGACTTTAGTGGCATCTGTGAGGTGCTCGACCGGAGCGGGTACGATGGGTACGACGAGGCGTCTGTGAGACGGCGCGTCCTGAACGTCGAGAACTGGCTTACGTCATACGCACCCGACTCTGCCATATTCGAGGTGCAGGAGACGCTGCCTGATGCTGTGAAGAATCTCTCTGATGAGCAGAGAGCAGGGCTTATAGAGCTTGCAGCCCGCATTCAGGGGGGCGTGGCAGCCAAAGACCTGCATGATCTCGTGTATGCAGTCTCCGAAGAATCAGGCATCTCAGCAAGCAAGATGTTCCAGGCGATCTACACATCCCTACTTGGGAAGAAATCGGGTCCGAGAGCAGGACATTTCATGGCGTCCCTGGACAAGGAGTTTTTGCTGGACAGGCTGCGGGCGGCTGGTGGAAAGAGCGCGGTGGTGGATGGATGATCTGTGATGGGTTTAACCGGGCGGACGTATGCGAAAGATTTATGACTGCCACCAAAC
>DAOURL010000032.1 GCA_030625165.1 Methanosarcinales archaeon
ATAAAAATAACAACTCTCTGTGATCCTCTGTGCTCTCTGTGGTTTAATCTTCCTTAACGCCGAAGGCGTCGATGCTCGATCTTGAGAATGTCGACACCGCATTACCATAACCGGATCCTTAGGAAGTGAAAAAGTGCATGCACTCGCGAATTACAGAGAGAGCCAAAAACTTATCGATCTGAAGTTTCATCCGGACGAGCCCAGCATCTCGTGCAGCCGCACCACATCCCCGATCACAACAATCGCAGGCGCCTTAACCCCACGATCCTTTGCGATATCGACGATCGTGCTCAAACTTCCTGTGGTCACCACCTGATCATCCCTTGTACCGCGCTCGATTATCGCAACAGGCGTATCAGGGTCACTGCCGTACCGCATCAATTCAGGGATGTACGTGCCAAGCGTGCTCACACCCATCAGGATCACGATCGTGCCCTTCGACTGCGCAAGCCATTCCCAGTCGAGCATCGATCCCGCTTTCTTCTGCTCATGCCCTGTGATGATCGTCACCATCGATGCATTATCCCTGTGCGTGATCGGTATGCCAGCGTACGCTGGAACTGCTATTGCGGACGTGATGCCGGGCACCACCTCAAACTCGATCCCGGCTTCCCGAAGCTCCAGTGCTTCCTCGCCACCTCTTCCAAAGAGGTATGGGTCGCCGCCCTTCAGACGAACCACGGTCTTCCCCTGCGATGCGTAATCGACCAGCAATCGGTTAATCTCATCCTGTGAAAGCGTGTGGTCGCCTGCGTATTTGCCGACATCGATCAGTTCCGCGCTCTTCGGAAGCGACGTGAGTATTTCAGGTCCGGGCAGTTGATCGTACACGATCACGTCTGCCTCCTTGATGAGACGCAGCGCCTTGATCGTTAAGAGTTCAGGATCGCCAGGACCGGAGCCGACCAGATAGACCTTCCCGTTCGGATGCATGGTAATCCCACTTGCGTTAAGCATAATAACAGTTTCGAGATTTTACGCGGTGAAAGCTGTAGGGACCCCGTTCTCGTCCCATCCTCGCTTTTCGTAATACATCGTAAGCGCACTCTCGAAATACTCACGATCCAGTAATTCGCCTGCGTGGGGTCCGGTCTTGATCGGTGTCGTGAATGCCCGCTCGGACGGATAATCATCCTTCCTTCCGACTCCGAGTTTTACGTTGATCGTGCGTGTGAGGTCATAGATGTGGCTTGACCGCTCGAACATATCCTCAAGTGTCAATGGAACTCCTGTTGCCGCAGCGAACAGATCTGCATAGATGTGCTCATCGAGCCCGAGTTCGATCCACGGGAGCCTGCAGACGCCGAGACAGTCGAAGAGCGGGCGCACGGTCTGGTGGTAAATCACGAGATCGACGCGTTCGTCGAGTGTCCAGTTACTGCCAAGTTCGATCTCCTTTGCAAGAGGCCACGCCCTGGTGTGGTGTGCGCCGATATCAGAGGTCCCGTATCCGAGCGCCATCGTGACACCGATCCTCGCATCGTACGCTGTCATTTCAAGACCTTTCGTGTGGGATATTAGATTTTTAAGGTTGGGGAAATGCTTTATCAGTCCGTAAGTTCCATCTGCCACGATATTGCCGATGCCTTTCCTGTATGCGATCTTTTCAATCAGCTCATGAACCGAATCGCCATCCCCCCACTTCAAGGTCATCCCGTCCAGATCATCGCGATTAAGGATTCCCTGTTCGTATCCATCGATCAGAACAGCGATCAGGTTGCCTGTCGATATGGTGTCGATGCCAAGGTCGTCGCACAGCATATTTGCACGGAGGATCGCTGTAAAATCGGTTACACCGACGTTTGAGCCGAACATACATGCAGTCTCGTATTCAGGACCCTCGGTCACGGTTCCTGCATACTTCCCTTCCTTAACGAGGCATATATTTCCGCACGACATCGGGCAGCAGAAGCAGGCAGTGTCCCCGATCTTGTATTTCAGCATCGTATCGCCGTTTATCGTATCAGCGCCATCGAAATGGGCATCGTTGAAGTTGTGGGTCGGCATCGCACCAGCGGTGTTGATATAATCTATGACCGACATCAAGCCCTGCTGCTGCCATAACTCGAAGAGATCGTGGCTCTTCAGGTAATCAAATGCCCGGTCGCCTGCCTCGATGAGCGCGTCCATGTCATGGACAGGCAGGTCATGCGAGCCCCTAACTGCTACTGCTTTTAAATTCTTTGAGCCAAAGATTGCTCCCATGCCTGTACGCCCGGCATTCCGGCTCCATTCGGTGTTGATGCATGCGAATTTGACGAGATTCTCTCCGGCAGGACCGATCACAGCAACCCGGGTCTCGATGTCGCCCAAATCCTCTTTTACCGCACGCTCGGTATCAGAACTGGTCTTACCCGCATAAGCGGATGCGCTCTTGATATCGATATCTCCGTCATCGATGCAGATCATGGAAAGCGCATCCGCCCTGCCTTTGATTACCAGCGCATCGTAGCCAGCCTGCCGCAGTTCCACTCCAAAAAGCCCACCCATGCTGCTATCGCCGTATATGCCTGTCAGCGGCGAGATCGATATGAATGAGTTCTTGCCTGATGCCGGAAGGTACAAGCCAGAGAGCGGACCCGGCGCGATCACTATGACGTTCTCGGGACCGAGCGGCTTTAGATCCGGGTGCTTCATGAGATTGTCGAGCACGATCTTCGCACCCCAGCCCCTGCCACCGATGTATTTCAGCGCGAACTCGTCATCAACATCGGTTACGACCGATTTACCTTTGGTCAGGTCGATATTCAGTATCTTCTTTGTGTAGCCGCCTTTGATCTCCATCTCGATGCCTCGTGTTTGTGTGCCACTTTATCCGTACTTGATAAAGTAAGTTATGGTTGCGTGTGTGAGGTGTGTGCGGGATGTGAGTTATTGCGCAGAGCTTGGGCTGGTGCTTGAACACTATTGGATGCAAGTGTCCCCGGACCATGCGAGTCGCAACAGTAAACCTTATTGCAACGTTCGACATAATCTATCGCCATGGTAAAGCCAATCGTCTGCGCAGCACTACTTCTTGCAGTGCTCGCACATCCGGCAGTTTCTATTATCGAGGACGGCTCGATATACGAGGATTATGTGGATATCGGCGAGGTCCAGTTGGTTGAGGTCTATCAGGGCTCGAGTACGACGTTCTCGGTCTCTGCCACAAATCACGGAAATCTCTGCTACGGTGGTGTCATTCTCAAATATCCCCGCGATCTGCCAGAGGGAATTACTATATCTCCTGTAGAATCGCAGACCATCGATATCGGAGAGACCGCTACGTACGAGGTAACGATCTATGCCGGTGAGAACACATCTATTGGAACCTACAACATCGGGATCGCGGATAACGCCGCGAACGATCCGAATACGTGGCGTTATGTAGGGGTATCTGTCCTGACGCCGCCCCCACCGCCCACGCCAGTACCTACCGAGAAAGTTACGCCGGTTGCAGGGGGAATCCCTACCCGACCGGCAGAGGCAACGATGGAGACCGGGGGGATAAGACTGACCGACAACGTCCTGTTCTGGCTGGTGGTTGTTCTGGGCGCGCTACTCGGAATTGGCGCGTTCATGCGGTATCGGGGAATCTGAGCGGGTCTTGTGTGATAGTAGGGTCGTATGCCAAAATTCGCTATCTGCATCCGTGCCGCCCATCCGTCCGCGATCGTTGCCTTTCACAGGACTTGCTTCACAACCACTGTGCCGTCAACAGGTGGTGCGCCAAGCACAATTTTCAAGACCTCGTTGACTGCCTCGGCACTGGGCGCATCCCAGTCGCAGAACCCTCTGCCGGACTCGTCAACGAATGTCCCGTTGAACGTTAGATCCGGGTGGTTCTCGAGTTCGGAATCCAGCTTCTTCTTGATGTCAGTTAGCTCTTCTGAACTGAGTGGTGGAAACTTACCTTCGTCTGTGTAGTGGAATACTATTACTTTAGCCATCTGTATCACCTGGTTTTTGTTGTTGGGGGTGAGGTTATTTAAGGGTTGGTTTGGGGAGTAACCCCACTTGACATTTCGCGCGTGTCTGGTGACAAGGATCGTGATTCAAGACGGCACAATTGATGAATGTCCAAATGTCAGGTCAACTGCGATTCGATCCTTCTTAGAGATTCTCTTGCCAGCTCGATACCCAGTTTTGCAGGGTCTGTTTCAGTTTCAAAGAGCCGATCTTTTAAAGATTTTGGGAAAAATCTTTCCTCGAATTCTCTCATCGAGCGGTACTCGTGCTCTTTTTCGTTATTCTTCTTCATTGTCATCCTCCCTGTAATAATTGGAAAAGAAATGGGGGTTTAATTCGGGCTTAAAGTAATGCTTTCTCTTGATCCAAACAAACCCATCCCCTTTCGAGATTACCGCAACATCGATGGGTTCGCTAACTGTTTCAGCACCCATTGTGATTTTTCGCTTGAACGAAGTCAGGTGCACAAAAGATTCTGCCATTACTGCAAGTTCATCCTTCGGAAGCACAGCGACCATATCTATGATGGGATTTACGTGATTTTGCCTCCTATAGTTGTCCCCCCACTCGTGGTAGTCCTTGAATAATCCATTGCTTTCTCGTTTTAGGTTTTCTCTGATATCCTTTCTTTCGCTTTCGCTTAAGTTTGGGATTCGCTTAACAATGGCGTCAGGATATTTATCAAATATTTTAGATAAATAGTTCTCACTACACTCACTGTAAGAAGGATCAATACCATCCATGAAAGCCATTACCATCTCCTTTTGAGCGAAAGCGGAAATTGATGCGGGATTGTCGGAGCGGATATCAAGACTGCGATCTTCCCGATATTTCAGCATGTCATTGACTATTCCCTCCAATGAGAACGATTTGAGAACGGGAAATACATCCTTTTCCCCAAAGCCAGCAATCACAATTCCTGATGCCGATGACGAAAAAAGATTTTTTGAAAAGAGACTTGCACTTATCTCGTTCAATTGTTCCGAAGATTTCTTGGATATCGACAATTTCACAAACATTTTATCTTTTGCATCGTCAATGATAGCTATATATTTATTTATAATATCCTTAATATATGTTTTTGGGATTGATGGGAGCAGATCAAATGTATTCCATCGGTCATAATGTCGCTCTATAACCTGAATGTTATTCGCTCAATCTGACTGTCCTCAATTCCCCCTTCGTCATCGATAGTTGATCGAACTTCCTCAAAAATTTCCTCCCTGATCTGGTAAAAATAGCTGAAGATAGTGCCGCGTAAATACTCTTCCTGTTCAGAGTCCAGAAACAATGGGTTGCCGTTACCCAAGAAATCTATAAAATTATCAGCATATTCTTCCAATGCATTAAATTTATGCGTTCCCAATTCACTTCTATAAATCTTGATGATAGATTCCCACGGAATACCCATGAAATCAGCACCTCCGTAAAGCATTATGCCAACAGGATGGTATTTAGATAAAGTAAAAAGTTTATTTGCTGAATTATAAACTTTCCTATCTTCGATCTGCTCGATTGTGACTGCACTGTCAGTTGCAAGTGCAACCGCAGTTTTATTCATGATCACAATTTCCGCAGTCATGTTTACCCTCGATGTTCCCTATAGAGTTATAGTTTTCGCCCAACTTAAGCGTAATTCAAGTATGCATGCAGCCCGTGCGAATATCCGATCAATCGGCAAGCTCGCCCATAACCTCTGCCAGAAACTCGCCCATCTTCTTCTCGCTCAGATTCGGAAGCGACTGGTTAGCATTCGGCTGATGCCCCCGCGTAAGCGAGATCGTCTTGATGTGCGGCGCAAAGTGCTTGAGCGCGGAGAGCATCTGGGCTTCGAGGTAGTAGAGTACGTCCGTAAAGATCGCAAGATCGTGCTGCCCATCGCCGCGGACGCCGTCCCATTCCGGACTCTTCAGAAGATTCGTGATCTCGATTGCACCCATCTCCCGGTCCGGACGGACGCCCTTCTCACGCATCGCACCTGCAACGTGCGCTGTCGCAACGATCGGGATATTCTGCTCCTTTGCAAGATCCAGAGCCCAGTCAAGATGCCTTAGCTCGCTTCCAACGATGATAACCGGGCGCTCTGCCCGCTTGATCGCTGCCGCAACGCTCGCAGAGGTTGCGACCTTCCTTCCACCACTACCCTTTCTTCGCCGTCTTCTTCCGCTTCTCAGTCACCCCGTACATCATCGCGCCGTCCCTGCACGCAGTAACACACGCGGGAATGATCCGCTCCGAATCCACGCAGAGCGTGCACTTGTGTGCGACCCCATCAGATCCGACATAGATGTGCCCTGCAGGGCATGCCTCTTCACATGCACCACATCCAGTGCACAACTCGGAATCGACCACCAGAATTCCTGACTCGTCCCTTATCGCATCTACCTCACACGCTGCAGCACACTTCGCCTTATCAGGCAGGCAGTGCAGACAGAGCACCGGAACCTGCTTTTCAGAGAGGCGTATCCTTGCGATCCCGTGCTCCTTCTCACATGCGAGGACACAATCGCCGCATTCCGTACACTTGATAAGATTAACCGTCTGTGAGTATCTGAACGATTCGATAGAGAGCGCATCTGTAACCTTTGCAAGAAGCTCATCGAATTCACCCTCATTCAGATTCGGGATCGATAGATCAGCATTTGGCTGGTACCCGGGGGATAGTGTTATCGTTGTTATGTGCGGCGCAAAATTCTTGAGCGCGGAGAGCATCTGCGCTTCCAGATAATATTTAACGCCTGCAAATATCGCAAGATCGTGCTGCCCCTCGCCGCGGATTCCGGTCCATTTGGGGCTCTCCAGAAGGTTAGTGATCTCGATTGCACCCAGTACCCGATCGGGATTAAATCCATTCTCACGCATCGCGCCTGCGATGTGCGCAGTTGCAACGGTTGGAATATCCATCTCCTCTGCAAGGGATCTCATCCAGTCGAGATGCTTTATATCGCTTCCGATTATTAGCACCGGGCGCATGGCTTTCTTTATCGCATTTGCTATTATTCCGGAAGATGCAACCTTCCCGACATGCGGACCCGGCACATTGGCAGACTGGTACGCTCTCATGCTGACGCACCTCCCTCTGCTGGTTCAATCCTGCTCGGATCACCGATAGCTTTCCTTGGCGCCCATCCCGCTTCCTTCAGATGTTCCATAATCTCACTTTTCATCGTGATCGGGATATCAGCCTCCTTTCTTATGAAGTGGTGCAGGTCTGGCGGAAGCGTTCCCATGTACTTCTTGTAGAGATCCACGTAATTAAAGAGTTTGATCTGTCTCCCTTTTGCATTATCGCTCGGTCTGATGCAGAACTTCGCAATTGCAACGATCGCCTCCTCCATCGTCTCCGCGGGATACATGAGGTGTTCTGGCGCAGGTTCTCCGGGTACGACCTCTTTTGCTTTTTTGTCGTAGAGTTCCCACTCACTTAACTCCTTGTTGCTCAGTAATGCCCTTCTGTACTTTGATCCGTGCGGACCAACGATCACAGGAACGCCCCATCGATTAGTACCTGTGCCGATGGATGCTGCTTTCTGGCTCATAGCACCCCACGCGACACCACAGGCTCCAACCTTGTTTAAGATATAATCAGCGATCTCCTCGAAGTTTCCTCGAAGCGGGATGCGGGCGAAGATTGCTGCGACCTTGATTGCTGCGCCGATGATATGAGCGTTTGCAACACACGAGCCGATGTTGACAACCCCTCCTGCATCAAATGCGCCAGAATATTTTTCGTAGAGCGTCTGCCCGTCCTCGCAGCGGTACATCGCCATCGCCATCGCAGAGCAGCCTGTTGCGACCACGATGTAGTTGCGTTTTGCAAACTCTTCAGCAATCTTCGCAACTTCCACCTCGCCATTTGGGAAGTTGCTGCATCCAACAAGCGCAACGATTCCCGGAATCTCCCCGAGAACGAGCGGAGCGCCCACCTTCCTGATCTCGGTATCGAGCACAGGACCTCTTCCTGCCCGCATGGTGTAGGTCTCGCCGAATGCGATATCCTGCGCTGCTTTCACGATCATGCTGATGACCGGAATGTCTCTTTCGCATTCGGATTCGCATCGTCCGCAACTCATACATGGACTGAACAGATCAGACAGTTTGTTAAGATCGCCTTTCTTTGCAGCGACCATCGCCTCGCGGACGGGAAGACTGTGCGGACATGCTCGATCACACCATCCACATTCGGTGCAGGTTTGTGCATATTCGACAACCTCCTCTTCGGTTGGGAGGTGTTTGAGATTATCTCGCTTCGGTTTAATCTCAAGAGCGATCTTTGTGATCACCTCCGCTGCCTTGAGCGGATCTGATATCAGAACCCCTGGCGCGCCGTTCAGAAGATCAGAGACGACATCGTCAGGATTGCGATTTGTGACATCGGGGAGATTGTAGCAGATCTTATCGGTTGTCAGGATCAGTGGAGCGCCTGTCTTCTGCGCCTGCTCCAGGAGATCGGTTCTGACGCACTGCTCATCCAGAACAAGAACATCCGCGATCCCTGACCGCACAAAGAAGTGTTGCATAGATAATGGACCGATGACCTTTGCAGATGCGCGGTACCTGCTTGTCTCAATTGCCGTGCAGCAGATTCCGCAGACCTCCATCTTGTCGGAGAGACCATGCTCTTCCATGTAATCAATCGTTGCGACGCTCACAGCCGGGTAATGCCCGATGAAGACGATGATAGGCTTTGTCCGGTCAACCGCGCCAAATCCGAACTCAACAAGCGCGGCGTCAGGGTCGCCCTTTGGAAAATCGAATCCAGCGATCTGCGCGATATCGGCAACCTCCTTTGCAAGGTTATCGATCATCGAGATGTGCAGCGCCTTTGACTCAAAATCGATGTACGACCCCTCCTGCCCGGTGTGTGCGGATGAGACCGCATGTACCAACTGCTGATTCACGTATCCGAGCACATCTTCGAGGTCGCCTAATGTCTTTGGTATCGTGCCGACGACGGTTCTGATGATCGGAGCCTCGACATCGATGTAGGGTCCCATGTCGATCGGGTGATTCCTACCGTGCCATCTGATTAACTCGTGCAGCACATGGTTTGCGTGCCCCGCGTGCGCGGCAGTTCCGATGCAGCACGCTATCAGTACGATGCGCGCCTGCTGCGCTTTGATATCGATTCCGCATGCACCCTTACGATCACCAGTGAGATCGCACTTTCCGTACGTGCAGAGGCAGCACATGTCACATATCGGCGCGTAAGACGGCGGAAAGTCCTTTAGCAGCCGATGATCCCAATTTCGAAGCGAGAGAATTCCGGGCTTCGGGGTGGGGCCCATCGGCTCCCATTCCTGCTCTGCGAGTTCCTCCTCTGTGGTGACTTTGCCGATGTTGATCACCACATTTTCCATGCCGTCGAGTATGAATCGTCCGTCTTTGATCATGAATAGTCCTCGTTTTGGATTTCTTTGATACGGGTGGTTGATGTAATAAATATGTTTGTACGCGGTCGCTGTGGGCTTTGGGACATTATTATCCAACCAACTATCTCATCACTCCGCAACCCACCTCTGCAAGTTTGACCACGCGGCACCATAGAATGCTCTGACCAATGCGCTTGACACGATCGTATTTCTACATACGATCATCGTGGAAACATTGCATAAGCTACACATTATATGAGTGCATGTACCACTATGCTTATATACTTGTTGGTCGATTCCATCTTATGCCCCCCAAACAGCGCGGAGAAGAACTTAAAAAAATCGTCAAGAGTGTCCGGGATGGAACATTCGAATACGATAGCAAAGAGCCGGTTAAAACCGACTGGGCACAATATGATCAAGCGCAGATCTATGAGATGATCAATTATCTAAATAACATACGGGATCTTGTAAATCTTGCCGATAAACGAATAAAAGAACGAACACCTCCCAAAAAACGGGGGCCAGGTAGACCGCCAACCGATCCTGCCGACATCACAAAAACTCTACTGTTGCAAACGTATCTGGAATCGTCAAATAGGTTGGCTGAAGGGTTCTTGCTTCTATTCCAGGAGAAATTGGGCATAAGCAGCAGTTTTTCTTACAAAACAATAGAACGCGGATATGATCGAGACCGAGTGAACGAGATTCTGGATGAAATCGTAGTGATAACTAATGAAAGTGTAGAGGGGAAAGAGGAAACTTTTTCGTTCGATGGTACGGGTTTTAGTTCCTCGAACAAGGAGAACTACGCCGATAAACGACAAAAACAGAATTCCAAGAAGAGAAATAAGAAAGCAAAGTCTGCAAGCTCTGTAGAGAAGGAGCCAGCAGATGACAGTTTCCCTAAATCAAACTCGACTGGCACGAAGAAAGGGTTCTCTTATGCGGTCATGGGCGTAGGGGTTCGACATAAGCTAATTTCAGGCATATCCATAAGCCCAAATCACTCAGTTGGAGAAACTACGCTGTTTCCGGAGGCTTTTGATCAGACGCTCAATTGCCATCCCAATATAGATAGCGTTCTTGGAGATGGTATTTACGGGTGTCGATGGATCACCAATCTGGTTTCGGAAAATAACGCCACGCCATACTTTCTACCCCGCAGCAACGTGACTTTCAAGAGTAAAGGAGCTCTGGGGTGGTATGATATGCTTTATTCGCTCTGGGAAGCTCCTCAGGAGTGGTTAGAAAATTATCATATGCGTTCAATCTCGGAAACGGTTAATTCGATGGTGAAGTGCCGGTTTGGCGCGCCACTGAGGAAACGGCTTGAATCGCGGAAGGAGACTGAGACGCGGCTGAAGCTTGTGGGGCACAATATTCGGAGAGTTGGGTACTTGGAGATCATGGGTGATGTAGTGCCACAGTGGAGGAGGTGTACGTGAATTTCGTCCCAAAGCCGTCGCTGTGCAAAGGTTTAAGTGAGATCGGTAGAGATCAACTACTTCATGGTGTTATGCATGGCTTGTCCGGATAGTGTAGTGGCCTAGCATGGAGCCCTGTCGAGGCTCCGCCCCGGGTTCGAATCCCGGTCCGGGCGTTTTCATAATCTATAGCCCTACAGCTCGGCTCCGATCACGGTTTTGGTCGCGGTTACGCTCTTGTTCTCCCTGATCAGATCGACCAGTTTGTTAAGCGTGCTCAATCCCTGCACCTCGATGACCGCCACGAAGTCGTATTCACCGAATACGTGATACACTTCCTTGATACCGTCCAGAGTGCACAATTCATTGTAGGTAGCCTTCTCCTGCCCTGGCACCACGTTAATCATAGTAACTCCGATTACCATATCTAAAAACTCCTTTCTTTCTTATACATAATGCACCAGTTGTACTCTACACCATCGCATATATTACTGTTGCGATGGCTTGGTTGCGTCACGATGGGACGTTTATAGGTGTCATGACCGCCTCTCCATGAGCATCCCGACCTGAGTTGCCCATGCTTCGAGTTGCACCCGCTCATTGCTCCCGCTGATCAGGTTCATATCGGCGTCTGCGAGAAGGATTGCAAGTTCTGCGAAAAGATCGCTGTCAAAGCCCTTGTTCTCTATGACCCTGCGCAGCCGGTGTGCAATATCGGTGCCGCTCTCCTCCATCAGCAGATCATCGATCCGCTTCCTTGCCGCTTTGAAATCCCCTGCAAGCGACGCATGTAATAGTTCCGAGATCCCCTCCGGGATGCGCTCGAGATCGACCTCATAGACCGTGTTTGCTGTGATCTCACGGTGCTCTATGGATGCGATCTGGAGCACCATGATCGCAAATGCAAGATCGCCGTCTGCCTCGTATACGATCGCCTGAACTCCGTCGTCGGTGATGGGCGCGCGCTCTGCCTCTGCGATGTAGCGGATATGCGCGGCGACCGCAGCATCGCTTGCGCGGTCAAAGAAGAGATTTAACCCCCTCGAGCGTAGCGCCGGAATCAATCGGGGCAGATGCGTGGTGGACAGGATAAATCTACAGGTGTGCGCGTGCTTTTCCATGATACGCCGCAGCGCGTGCTGAGCATCCATGCTCAACGCCTCAGCGCTGTCGATGAATATCATCCGGAAGTCGGAATCAAGGGCAGCCATGCCTGCATATTCGTTGATGACCTGTTTGAATACCGCGATCACGGTTTGTTTTATTTTCTTTGGATCGTCAGTCCCGATGAGTCTTGCGAATCTCGGATCTGACACGAGATACTTCTTGCCGCGATCAAAGAAGTTGGATGCGTCAAAGACGGCAAGATTGTTCTCCCACTGATCGCCATAGAGCGCTCTGGCAAGTACGGACACAGTTGACCTTTTTCCGGTGTTTTTAGCTCCGTATAATACCAAATGCGGGAGATTGTTCGATTCGACCAGATGTTTCAGGTTGGATACGATATGTTCGTGCCCGATGATATCCTCGAACGTGGGAGGTCGGTATTTCTCGGTCCAGATCACCTGTTCCATAATCTGGGGATTGCGGGCAGGGATATTAAGATTATAGGGATGGCGAGAGGGGGCGCCACTTGGGTATCTACACCAGCCGCAGTTCCCCCATGATCGCGTCTGGTCGGTCTGATCTGGCTGGTCCGATATCAAGCGCGGTAACAGCGCTCGGCGACACCCCGGTGAGACGGCCTCTGGAGTGCGGGGTATAGTGACTGCGAGATGTTTAAATTGTGCATCTTTTTAATATGATACAATCAAAAAAGCTCCGTTATGAATTTACCACACTAGCATATTTTCAAGTCCATATAATTTCTTGAGGAATTGCTGGGATTTATGAGACGGTTTATTATAAACCAGTTCATCAGGTTTTTTATTGTAATACATAAGCATGTACTCAAATAATATTTTTCCCAACCCATGTCTTTGAGCATACCTTAAAACTACAAAATCTGAGATGATTAGACACTCTTTTTTATCACCATTTGGAAATGTTAACATTTTAACTTCGGTTGTTAGTAATCCCAAAGGTTTTCCATCAGATACATAAACAAAAACAGTCATATTATTTTCCTTGATGTATTTATGGTATGTCACTTGGAAGTCTATTTTTTGTTCTTTTTTTGATACAAATCCTAACAAATCTATAATCAGACGGATTTTTTCATCAAGCATATGTTCTTTCATAAAAACGTTTACTCCATCCTGCAATTTAAAATTACATTTGCTATAATGATTTTTTACGCTCCTGTGTAAATCCTTATCATCATCAAAAAAACGTTTTAAACATTTTGAACAGCAAAATGCATCATGCCTTATCTGTCCATGTTTATCTACACTTAAATAATCCGCCTCACATAATATGTTTAATTCTTCGTCATACAACAATTTCATCACCTTATTTTTACATCATTTATTTTCAATAATAAGATTGTATTTTACAAAGCTTACAAAATATTATGGCAAAAATAAGCACCCTTTGGATGCCTCGGATTTGAGCGAAGCGGAGTCCGGGGTCGTTGACTTGAGCATCTACACCAGCCGCAGTTTCCATGTAATCACATCCAGTCGGTCGGACCGGGTATGTTTGATGCGCAAAGATATTGAAAACCGCCCGAAGCCCCGAAAGAGCGGTGTGGATGAGGCGCAATATCAAAACAGTTGCAGATATCGATCCAGTTCCCACTGGTGCACCTGAACCCGGTACTCCTCCCATTCCGCAGCAGCAACCCGCATGAACGCTGTGTACGCATGTTCGCCAAGAGCAGACCGCACCACCTCATCCGATTCCAGGTAATCGAGTGCGAGACTGAGGCTTGTCGGAAGCGTATCGATGCCAGCGTCGGCGATCTCATGGAAATCCATCTCGTAGATGTTCTCTTCGATCGGTTCACCAGGATCGATCTTATTCTTTATCCCGTCAAGCCCGGATGCCAATATGGCTGCGAACGCAAGATACGGGTTGCATGAGGGGTCAGGGGATCTGAGTTCGATTCTTGTTCCGCTTCCGCGCGCTGCCGGCACCCGGATCAGCGAACTCCGGTTCGCCCACGACCATGTGATATAGACCGGTGCCTCGTATCCTGATACGAGCCGTTTGTATGAATTGACGAGTGGATTTGTGATCGCAGTCACTGCCTTGATGTGGGTGAGTAATCCGCCGATGAAATATCTTGCAGTATCGCTGATCCCGTGGTCGCCATCAGGATCGAAGAAGACATTTTCATCATTTTCATTAAATAAGGATGTGTTTATATGCATACCGGACCCGCTGGTTCCGAAGACCGGCTTTGGTATGAACGTGGCATGGAGATTCTTGTTCGTTGCGATCGTTTTGGTTACGTACTTGAAGATGACCACCCTATCAGCGGTTGTTAGTGCATCGCTGTACTTGAAATCGATCTCATGCTGCCCACAAGCAACCTCGTGATGTGACGCTTCTATCTCAAATTCCATCTCTTCGAGCGCGATCACGATATCCCTGCGAATATCCTCTGCAAGATCAACCGGTGGAAAATCGAAATACCCGCCCGAATCGTGAGGTGTGGTCGTTGGTATGCCATCTTCTTTTTCGAAGAGGAAGAACTCCAGTTCGGGACCCGTATTCATGACATACCCCATCTTCTCTGCTTCCCCAATCGCTTTTGTGAGCACGTATCGCGGGCAACCATGAAATGGCGTACCATCAGGCAAACAGACATCGCACACGATTCCGGCAATCTTGCCTTCATCTGCCTTCCACGGAAGAATCCGGAACGTTTCCGGATCCGGCTTTAACACCATGTCCGATTCCTGTATCCTTGCAAACCCCTCGATGGATGATCCGTCGAAGGATATCCCAACATTGAGTGCTTTCTTCATCTGTGCAGCCGGTATCGCGACATTCTTCACGATTCCAAGGACATCGACAAACTGGAGCCTGATGAATTTTATATTATTGTCGGCAATCATTCCCAGCACATCTTCATTGGCGGTCATCACATCATATTATGAACCGCGGCACCTATAAACTTGCGCTGAATGGAGGCAGAAAAACCCGGATTTTGTTATGGAAATAGCCGCGCTTATCGTATTCTCTCTGCAAAGATTCGCTTGATATCTTTCGCAAGCACAACATCGCCTTTATTTTTCTTAAATCCTCTTTTATGCAGCTTAATTCGGACGATCCTGGCATTTTTCCAGCCAATCTTCTCGACAGCACCGATCGTGAACTCCTGATCCCCAAACACCTGCAGACGAATCGACTCAGTCTTGGTGCCGTCGTGGATTGCGATCTTCACGGTCACCTCGTCGATCGCCCGCGCCCAGATCGTATCAATCTCGGCAGCAACCGCTGCTACCGCCCGCCTGCCGTCGGATTCGATCGAGGCGACCTCTACCAGATGCACCTCGTCTGCTGCCGGATCGTCCACGAGCAGTTCATCGCCTACGTAGATCTCGTGGTCAGCTGGCAGTTCGGTCGTGTAGCGTTCCGAATCTTCCCCCCTGCTCACGATGGTCCTGACGCTCGCGGTTCGTACTGGCTTCGATATGACTGTGTGCACGCTTCCGCATTCATCGCATCGCACAAGCACCTCGGCTCCGCGTTGTCTTATTATGTGGTGCAACCGCGGCTCCGCTGGCGAGCAGGTCGGGCAGGCGGTTGTAATCTGTAGATCACTTCTGGTTTTCATCTGGTGTTATCTTCTTCCCAATCCATGATGAATGTCGCTATGCAGAACATTTAAAAATTTCTGCCGATACTCTTTAATACCACCACCGCCGAGTCTGTCATGCACTGCCCGGGTGGCCTAGTCGGGAGGGCGCCAGACTCATAGGGAAATTATCCCAGTGCGCCGAAATCCTGAGACATCTGGAGATCACGGGATCGAAACCCGTCCCGGGCATTTCACACACTCACATACCCAACTACTTCTTCGCAGTCCCGAGTTATGCCGTACTTCCGGTTAAAAAACGATAATACATTTTTAACATCCCTCTCAAGCAGAAACTCTGCCTGAGGATGCGTCGTGGTCACGTATCCGGGCCAATCGATGAGCGTGACGCCATCCGGGCTGACAAAGACGTTGTACTCGCTCAGGTCGGAATGGATGAATCCTGCAGAGTACGTTTTCCTGATCTGCTCTATGATCTCATCCAGGAACCAGTCAGGATCATCCACCTTCGTCTTTGATAGCTCGCTTCCGGGTGCGATGCTCATGGCAATCAGATGCCGGTTGTGATCGATCGCCGCAGGCACGCTGACCGCACTATCACTGGAAAGCTCAGCGAGGCTGCCAAGAGCCTCGTATTCACGCTTCGCCGCGCGTCTTGCGATAAAGATCCAGTGATTCCGATCCCCGATGTCGCGCTGGCGTGTCACCTGCTTGAAACTCGTGTATCCGGCGCGGTGGAACTTCAGGATGACGGGCTCGCCATCGTATACCCCTTCGTACACGACCGACTCCTTGCCAACCCCTATGTTATCCCCGATCGCTGACAAGCCTCGAAGCGTCAGCGCGCCTACCGCAAGCGCATCATATCCGTCGAAGTGGATCCTGTAGCCGTCATAAGGTATCACGGATTTCTTGACGAGATTAAATCCGAGAAGCCGGTCGATGCGATACCTGACCTCCCCAGCAAGCAACTTTGAGAAAGAAGGTAGCATCTCCGACGGAACCCACCGGTGCTGCCTCATGCCGATCTCTATGCCGATGAGAGTGCGGAAATCATTTTTTTCCAGTTTCTTAAAAATTGCGCTGTTAAACATTGCGATAAGCCAGGGTCCGGATTCGAACCGGAATAGAATCGCTCTGCAGGCGATCGCGTTAGCCGCTCCGCCACCCTGGCGTTGTTCTGGTCACTGCTGCCGAACGATCGGCAGTTTGCGGATCGACTCTTTGGCTTTATGCCATATAAAAGTGATGCCCGCGCTTTAGGGCTTGCCAGAAAATGACCTGTTAAAATTCGTGTCATTCGTCCATTCGTGAAATTCGTGATAAAATCGGCATAAGGGATCACGAATGGCACGAATAAACGAATGGCACGAATGCCAGGGATGTGGAGTGCCATCAGCTAAACTTTGCTACTTTATTTTTCGGTCAACACTTAGAAGTATTTATCTACCAGCATCGCCATCATCACTTCTATGGCAGAGGACTCTGAGGTGTGCGTGATTGCAGAGAAGCCAAGGTCAGAGAATCCGGTGATCGTTGAAGGATTTCCCGGGATCGGGCTTGTAGGAAATATTGCGAGCCAGCAGATCATCGATGAACTGGACATGGAGTATCTGGGTGCGATCAACTCGAAACATTTCCCGCCGGTTGCGATGCTGCTCGAGGGGCTGGTGAACATGCCGGTGCGGATATACGAAAGTAGGGAGAAGGAGATGATCGTGGTGGTCTCGGATATCCCGATTCATCCGAATATCGCTTATACCGTCAGTAAATCGCTTGTAGACTGGGCAACGTCTGTTAATGCCCGTCAAATCGTCTCGATTGCGGGAATGCCGGTTGTAGGCGCGGATCATATCGTATTTGGCGCAGCAACAACCGAGGAAGGGCTTGAAAGCATCAAGGAAGAGGTCGAGATCTTCCAGATGGGGTCGATCTCAGGAATCGCAGGCAGCATCATGACCGAGTGCTTTACGCGCAACCTCCCTGCGATCAGTCTGCTCGGGAGCACCGCCGATCCGAACCCGAATCCGATTGCCGCCGCTGCTGTGCTCAAGGTTCTGAATAACCTGTACGACCTCTCGATCGATACCGAAAGACTGGTCAAACAGGCGCAGGAGATCGAACTTGAGATGCAGAAACTTGCAGAGACCGTGCGAGAGACTGTTGAACAGGAAGCGCCGCCAAAACCTCTTCCGATGTACGGGTGATCGTGATGCGATGTATTGCACTGACCGGGATATCAAATCACGTGATCAACGACTTGAAGAACCGCTTGCTACGCACCATCGAGATCAGGAGTCCGCACAACTTCGCGGGCGTACTGCACATAGATGTTGGTGATCCTGTGTTCTTATCCTCGACCAGCCCAAACGACATCACAGCAGGCACGACCGGGCTTATTGCGCGGTTGCAGCGGCGTGACATCAGCATACACCGGGTGGTTCAGAGCAACGACTTCTTCTATGAAGAGCGGGAAGCGATGATGGCGCGTGTCCAGCTGGTCGCAGAGTGCAGCGGCAGGGTGCAGCGCATCATAGACTCGGAACTCGGCAGCGCGCTGGTGGTGGATGTGGAAGAGCGACCTGTCTACGCTGCGCAGTGAGTTTTG
>DAOURL010000256.1 GCA_030625165.1 Methanosarcinales archaeon
GAAGCGGGGCTGCGTTTCCATTGAAGTTACGACGAGAAAAAGATGGGTTGATGCGCAGCGGTTTTATAAGGGTGTGGGGTTTAGGCAGACGCATGTTAATTTTACAAAAGAATTGAAAAGGTGACCAATATGAGAACCATAAACCTGTTAGGGATATCAGGGAGCCCGAGACTTGCATCCACCGACTATGTGGTCAAGGATGCACTCGACTATGCCAGCCAGAAACACGCAGCACAAACCGAGTACATAACACTTCGCAAGAGAACGATCGGATTCTGTAAGCACTGCGATTTCTGCGTCAAGAAGCGTGAGGGATGCATCCAGAAGGACGGGATGGAGGAGATCTACGAGAGACTTCTCTGGGCTGATGCCATGCTCATAGGAACGCCGGTCTACCAGGGGACCTTGAGCGGGCAGACAAAGACGATGCTCGACCGGTTCCGTGCGCTCGTTGCAAAAGATCCGGCTGCGCTTCGAAACAAGGTCGGAGCAGCCGCGGCTGTGGGCGGGGACCGGATCGGAGGGCAGGAACTTGCGATCAGGTCGATTCTCGATTTCTATGTGATCAGCGAGATGATACCTGTCGGCGGCGGCTCGTTTGGTGCGAATCTCGGAGGTACATTCTGGTCAAAGGATAAGGGCGCAGAAGGCGTCAGCGCGGATGCGGACGGCATCAAGAGTATGCACCGAACAATCGACCGCCTAATCTCGGTTGCGGGGATGATTAAGGAATCGGGAGGTGATGCGGATGCTTAGAATCGCATGGGGGATCACCGGATGCGGAGATCAGATCGAAGAGACTTTTGGAATCATGAAGGACCTCTCGGAGCGTTATGATCTGGATATCAGGGTGTATCTCTCAAAGAACGGTGAACTCGTGATGAAGTGGTACAATCTCTGGAAGGACTTAAAAGAGCTATTCCCGAAAGTGAGTGTCGAGCACGGCGCAAACTCGCCGTTTATTGCAGGGCAGCTCCAGATGGGCAAGTTCGATCTCTTTCTGGTCTGTCCGATGAGTGCGAACACCGCGGCAAAGATTGCACACGGGATTGCGGACTCGCTGCTGACAAACGGCGTAGCTCAGGCGGCAAAAGCAAAAATACCGATCTACATTTACCCTGCTGACCAGTACG
>DAOURL010000082.1 GCA_030625165.1 Methanosarcinales archaeon
AACCGCGTAAACCGCGGTTGTCTGTGGTGATTGTGACTTGCACAGCCATCACGCACCTTCCTGTTCAACAGAACCGAAAGGGCTTCATCACCCTCGTATCCCGTCATATTTGGATTACGTAGTCGTAATTGGCATTTACCACTTAAATGCTTTGTGGTCAAATCCGGTGGGTGGCGAGGGGCGCGATAACATAAGAACGCATCAATGCCCTGATCGAGGGGGGTGCTGTATGACCGGGGGCAATTCGATTGTCATACGGGATAATTCTTTTACAGGTGATCGTGCTTTGATACTGAGAATTTCCATACCAACCACAATATCATCTTTGTTATAGTCGATGATACGCCCCTTGGGCGATCTCTTCACTGCCTCATGTCAAGTTTCATACTATATTTTCGTCTCAATAATCTTTATCACTCCTTCGGTGATCTCAATAGCCCTATCCGCATCTCTTTTTTCAAACGCCTCTGCTGGTATTCCGCCTGGAAGCCCATTCGGATATCTTGTTGGAATATAATATTTGTCGAGCGTTACCGCATCTCTTCGTATTCGCTCTAAGTCTTTATCCAATGATACGGCTCTTTTACAAAGCTCTGATACGGAATGTCCCCAAACCATTTCTTCGCCTCTTGCATACAAAAATGCCTTCAAAGCCTTCTCTGCCGATTGCTGTGAAAGAAAACAGACCAGATGGTATCTGTCCCCTTCCAGGTTATATCGTGCGTCATCAAGGTCTTGCTCTGCCTGACGAAGCCATCTCCGCCCTTCACCCATCGCATCAGGATTCATACAGCATTTTTCCCTCCTTTACAGCGTTCATAACAAAAACATTCTTAGTTTTCATCGCTTCAAATTCCTCTGGAGTATATACGAGAATATCCAGAGCGACATTCGGGATTAAGGTTGAATAAATCTCATCCAACCTATCGAGAAACTTTTTTTTCGTCCCCTTCACGATGATCATATCTATATCACTCGTTGCGCTTATATCACCTCTTGCCAATGAACCAAATACCAT
Source organism: Methanosarcinales archaeon (assembly GCA_030625165.1). GTDB lineage: Archaea > Halobacteriota > Methanosarcinia > Methanosarcinales > Methanogasteraceae > Methanogaster_A. The sequence goes on from DAOURL010000082.1 coordinate 1,019, forward strand.
GATCAACTTGATCTCTTTATCTTTTTTAAGTGCTGTAAGCATCCAAGCAAGTTCATGCACGACTTCCTGATTCCTCTCTTATTTTTTCCATCGATTATTTCTTTCCAAACAACATCACCTTCCCCATTGGCGGGATTTTTAATGCTTTCGATCTTTCTCGCAATCGCACCCTTTACACACAGACCGGACTCTCCCGCAGCCAGTCGATGTCTGACTGGTACAGCTTCCGCAGATCCCTTAGCCCCAGCCGCAGCATCGCAACCCTGCTGACGCCGAGACCCCATGCAAGCACCGGACACTCGATGCCAAGTGGTGCAGTCACCTCTTCCCTGAATATGCCTGCACCCCCGAGTTCGACCCATCCGAGACCCTCGACATAGACCTCTGGCTCAACAGATGGCTCTGTGTACGGGAAGTACCCGGGTCTGAACCGCACATCCTTAAATCCGATATGGTGGTAGAACTCGACAAGATACCCGAGAAGGTTGGCGAACGAGACTCCCGGGTCCATCACCACGCCTTCGAGTTGCTCGAACTCCGGCGTATGCGTCGGATCGATCGCCTCGCGGCGGTAGACCCGGTCGATGCAGAACGCCTTTTTCGGCGGATCGGGATTGTCTGCAAGATGTTTGATCGTGATCGCGGTCGTGTGGGTGCGCAAGACCTCTTTTCGGGCTAACTCCTTACTCCACCTCCCGCCCCAGCCGGTTGAGCCGGTATCGCCGCCGAACTCGTGGACGTCCCTTACTTTCCCGTAAAATTCTGGAAGTTCCGCTTCACTATCGAGATAGAACGTGTCCTGCATCTCCCGGGCAGGATGGTCCTGCGGCTGGAAGAGCGCATCGAAGTTCCAGAAGGAACTCTGCACGATATCGCCTTTGATCTCGGTAAATCCCATATCAAGCAGTATCCTGCGCATCTGGTCGATCAGACGCTGGTACGGGTGAATCTTCGCGCAGGCGCGCCGCGGCACCGGTGCATGGATGTCATAAGCACGGATGTTCTCCCATCTGCGGCTACGTATGACCTCAGACGTCAGTTGCACGATCTCATCGATATCTGGCTGGCATGCGATCTCACCCGCGAGTTTTATGCCTTCTTCCGTTATCGCAATCGTCCTCTCTTTTCTCTCTGCCACATCCACCAGTTTTCGCTTGATGAGGTCTTTTAATTCCTTCTCCTGTGCATCTTCTGTCAGAACTCCCTCTTCGTGCAATGTCTTCAGCAATTCCTCGTCTGCGCCCCTCTCTGGAGCCGCATCGCCCGCAGGCACGACCACACCGTCCACGATCGCTGCCCATTTCTTCCGCCGCAGCCAGCCCATGGATATCCCGACCATTGCAGGCGGGAACTTATCCTTCAGGTCCGGGATCGTGACCTTTCCGCTGCACGACTGTAGGTACGAGAGTATCTGGCGTTCAGGCAGTCCGCTTCCCGCGTATTCAGAACCCTCTTCTGTGAGCGTGTAAATCTCTGTTACAGATTCGTGGATCTCAGTAAGTCCTTTTTCATTTAGAAGGAAAGCAGATTGCATCAAAGCATCCGGATTCAGGTCTGATCTCCCTGCAAGTTCTGCTGGCATCGATCTCTTCAGGTCGTGCAGGGCAGAAAGCACGCGTCTTTCATTTGGTGTGAGTTGCATGGCGTGATCTTCGTTACTGTTTGCAATATGTATTTCGGACGCTGCGTCAGCCGCCACGTCGCCCCCGGAACCGCTTCGTCACCCACTTCTCAATCTCGATTACGAAGAATCCGGGAAGCGCAAGGAGGATCATGAGCCCCCACCAGTCAAGCGGCAGCGGCAACGTTTTGAGAATGGCATTTCCGACTGGATGGTAGACGATTGCAAGTTGCACCACAATAGTGATTGCGATACCTGCAAGTAGCCATCTGTTCGAGAACGGGCTAAACGTGAATGCCGAGTCTGTGACCGACCGTGCAGTCATGAGGTAGCAGAGATGCACTAGAATAACGGTTGTGAATGCAGCGGTCTGCGCTTGGGTGAGAAGATCCGGATACACCACCAGTTCTCCGTCGATCGCAGGCATCCCGTAGTAGTAGTATACCGCAAACCCGGCTATCGCCATCACAATAGAGATGAGCCCGACCTTTCGGAAGAATGGGGGATCGGTGATCCGTTCGTCCGGATTTCTCGGTGATTTTTTGAGCAGATCCTTCTCCATCGGTTCCATGATGAGCGGCAGTGCCAGAGCTACCGCATCGAAGAGGTTGATCCAGAGTATCTGCACGGGTTCGAGCGGAAGCCGGTCATGGAATAGTACCAGGAACGGCGCAAGGAGTATAGCCCCTATGATAAGTATCGCCTGTCCGCCATTTGTCGGAAGCGTGTACAGAATTACCTTTTTGATGTTATTGTAGACATGTCTCCCCTCTTCTACAGCAGCAACGATCGTTGCGAAGTTGTCGTCAGCAAGGATCATGTCTGATGCTTCCTTGCTCACCTCGGTTCCTGTGATCCCCATCGCAATCCCGATGTCAGCGGCTTTGAGCGCAGGCGCATCATTGACACCATCACCAGTGACCGCAACAACCTCTTCGTGCTTCTGCAGCGCCTTTACGATCCTGAACTTGTGTTCGGGCAGCGCCCGCGCATACACGGACACATCCTCAACCACCTCATAGAGTTCATCATCGCTCATCCGCGACAGGTCATCTCCGGTGAGTGCGCGCTCTGCATCGGTTCCGATTCCGAGTTTGCCCGCGATCGCTTTTGCAGTCTTTGCATGATCCCCGGTCACCATCACAACCCGTACCCCTGCACTATTGCACATCCGCACCCCGTCTAACGCCTCATCCCTTGGCGGATCGATCATACCCTCGATCCCGAGAAATGTCATATCTGAAAGATCGTTCCGATCGATCGATGTCCTGTCCGGAGGCACCACTTTATACGCCATAGCAAGCAGCCGGAGCGCGTCTTCTGCCATCTCATCCGCCTTTTCAAGTATAGCCCCCCTATCTATCGGTTCGATGCTGCCGTCCACCATCCGGGTCCGGCACATCCCGATAACCCGCTCAGGCGATCCCTTCACATAGATAATGCGCTCTCCGTCCATCTCGTGGAGCGTAGCCATGCACTGCTGCTCCGAATCAAACGGCATCTCATCCAGCCGCTGCATCGATCCACCCTGTATCGATCCGGCATCCTCTCCGATCTTTTCGATCTCTCCGATTCCTGCTTTCATCGCGGATACGAGAAGCGCGCCTTCGGTCGGATCCCCGATGACGGCATGTCCATCCTCTCCGACTACCCTGGCGTTGTTGCAGAAATAACCCGCCTTCAGCGTCCTGATCATCTCTTCGCTCATCTGAGATGGTGTAAACTCGCCTTCCGGCTTGTATCCGACCCCGCTCACCTGGTAATCCGTTCCCCCGCTGTATATCCGCGATACCGTCATCTGGTTCTTTGTGAGCGTGCCAGTCTTATCAGAGCAGATCACGGTGGTGCACCCGAGCGTCTCTGCGGCAGGCAGCCGCTTCACGATCGAATCTTTGCGTGCCATCGCGGTCACACCGATCGCCAGAGCCATCGTCATCACCGCAGGCAGCCCCTCTGGTATCGCAGCGACCGCGAGCGACATGGACGCAAGAAACGCGTAGACCGCACCATAATCGAACCATATCGCCAGCGCAAAGTTGATAACGGTGATCGAGAGGATCGCAATGATCAAGAATCTGGTAAACTCCTCCATCTTCCTTGTAAGTGGAGTTGTGATCTTTTCGGTCTCTTTTATCAGTTTTGCGATCCTTCCGATCTCTGCCTGCTCACCTGTTCCGACGACGATCCCAACGCCTACCCCTTTCGTCACAAACGTGCCGCTGAATACCATGCATCTCTGATCAGCAATCGTCGCTTTTCCCGCGACCGGGTCTGTATGCTTGGTCACAGGCACGGATTCGCCCGTGATCGCTGCTTCATCCGCGCTCAGGTTCTTTGTGTGGAAAAGACGCAGATCCGCGGGAACCTTGTCGCCGCCTTCAAGGATCACCACATCCCCTGGAACCAGTTCCTTTGCTGGTATGACTGCCTCTCCGCCATCCCGTACCACCGTGCATTCGGGCGTCATCATCTTCTCAAGCGCCTCGACCGATGCCTCGGCTTTTCCCTCCTGGATATACCCGATGATCGTGTTTGCGATGACCACAGCAACGATGACCACGGTATCCATCCACATTTCAGCGCCCGCCCATAGACTGAGGGCACTGGTTATTGCGGCAGAAGCGAGCAGGATATAGATTAAAGGGCTCTTAAACTGCATCAAAAATCGGACAAGTGCGCTTCGTTTCTTAAATGTCAGTTCGTTGTATCCGTAACGATCAACTCTTGCTTTTGACTCCTCTGATGTGAGTCCGGACTCCCCCGATCCGAGAGCTTCAAAGACCTGTTCCGCGGTCAGTCTATACCACGCGGTTTCGTTTGATGGTTCGGATTTGTCTATCGTAACACATCCTCAAGCGTGTAAAGCAAAACTCCGTTCTTTTCTGCATACGTGTATGCCTTCTCTGTGAAGCCCGATTTTGAGAAAACAGCAAAATATTCTTTTCTTTCGGCATTGTTCCACTTGACAAACCTGGATTTTTCAGCCAGCGTTTCGAGGGCGCCGGCATCTGTCTTTTTGTTCTTCCATTTACACTCTGCAAAAAGAATCTCTTTTGTTGTATCGTTTAAGGCAACGATGTCTATTTCGTACGTGTTCTCTCCTCTCGGCTTGCCCGGTATCTTCCCCCACATTCTACCGATCATGGTAAAACTAAATGGCGTTCTGCCCAGTGAGTTCAGTCTCACAAGGGATTCGTAGACCACGTTTTCGAAGCTTTTCCCAACATACGAGCCAAAATCCCTTTTTATAATACTTATCACTTTATCCGGGTTTCCGGATTCTATCTCTGTTTTGTTTGGGTGTATGTACTTGAAATAAAACCTGAAAAAATTGTCTTTCACAAAATATCGCGTCTTTTTGCTCTGTTCTTTCTCTGTTACAGGATGTTCTTTTCCTACAAGTTCAAGTTTCATCAGAGTGGTTAAATATTTTGGCAAATCTTTTTGTGCGATCTTTGAATAATCAGCAATTTCGACGCTGCGGGTTTTACCCATCGCAATAGCCTCAAATATAGAAAGATATAAATAATATGTCCTCAGTTCTTCTTTCAGCAGCGTCTCTGCTTCGTCATACAGGAATTCCCCTTTTGTTAAAATATGCTCCCTTATGTTTTCAAATACATCTTTCTCTGCATCGAATTCGAGAATGTAAAGAGGAACTCCGCCGGTGACGCTATAAAACTCAACAGCCCGTTCAGCACCGATCTCCCTGTGGAATTCCCACGAATTGTAGATCTTTAGCGGATCAAGCTTCCATTGTCCAGTCCGTCGCCCGTACAGCGGTGCTTTCTGTGAAAGCACGCCTTCAACCATCATAGATACCGATGAACCACAAAGGATCAACATAACATTCTCGTCTTTTAAGTATTCGTCCCATATAACCTGAAACACAGAAGATATTGTGTTATCCCGCTCCATAAGGTAGGAAAATTCGTCTATAACGATGACGGCTCTTTCAGAGGCAATGCGCTGGATTAAGTACCTGAAAAAGTCATAAAAATTCTCTGCTTTTGGAACGACATCATTGAGTTGGTCTGCTGCTTTTTGCGCAAACCTTTCTACGTTCAACAGCGTCCCTCTCTTGTCTGCGAGAAAGTAAAGCGAGTTTTTTTCTTTGCAAAACTGTTTTATCAATTCGGTTTTCCCAACCCGTCTTCTGCCGTAGATAACTACAAATTGGGCGTTTGAAGAGTTGAATTTCTTTTCAAGAAACTCGAGTTCTACTTCCCTGTCAATAAACCGCATCACAAAGATTATCTTTTACTTCCGAATATTTAAAGATATTGGTGGCGCGGCTGCCATTGCACGGATCGGCAGCAAGACACCGCCCGAACCTGATCACACAAACATCTTCCTGAGACTCCAGAGCGTCTTCGGGTTCTTCTTGATCAGTGCAACCAGCAGTCCGAAGAGGTCCATAGTGGCAAAATCAAGACCTTCGACAGAATGCGCAAGCTTGTTCAGATCATCATCCGTAAGCGTCACGAAGCGATCCTTCACGGCAAGCGACCGGTCCAATCTCTTTCCGAAATCCTCCCTCCAGCCGGCATCGTATTCCTGCAATCTCTTCCGAGAGACGTCCCCTTCAGAAATCGCACTGGCAGCAACGTCTCCTGCGATGCTCCCTGCATCCATCGCATTGGCGATACCGCCGCCTGTGAGCGGATCGACCTGCCGTGCCGCATCACCTACCAGCATCAAGCCGTTTGCGACCGTCTGTCCGATCGGTCCGGATGCTGGCTCGCCGCCGACCACGAGTTCGATGATCTTGCCATCGGGGTAGCGAGTTTTGACAAAGTTCTGTAGAATATCGATCGGACGTTTCCCTGGGCTGCATGTATTGCCGCCGACCCCGATCCCGACATTTGCGCAACGGTTGCCCTTCGGGAAGACCCATAAATATCCTGATGGCGCTACCGCACTGCCGAGATGGAATTCGCAGCGATCCTGAGCGACATCGATGTCTGTCACAAGGAACTGTGCGCAGGTATTGATCTCAGAGGGCGAAAGTGTGGTATCGATGCCTGCCCACCGCCCGATCTTGGATTCGATGCCGTCAGCACCGATAACGATATCCGCACGAATCTCCACTTCTTCGCAGCCGAGGTGCATCGCGGTGATGCCCTTCACATACCCGTCTTCTATGATCAGACCTGTTGCCCGCGTCTTGACCTGCACCTCTGCTCCGGCAAGCGCCGCTGCATCGGCAAGCGCACGATCGAAGAGTTTGCGTTCGAGCACGTACCCGACTTCGCTTCCTGAAACGTCCTCTGATAGTTCGACACCGGTGCCGTCCGGCGCAAAGATCCGTGAACCCCTGACTTCAGCAGCAATCCACCGCTCATCCGGTTCTATATGCCTTTTTATCCTGGGTTTCGCAACACCCTCTGCGCACCGGACCGGATCCCCGATCTCCTGCCGCTTCTCGATCATCAGCACGTCGCATCCACGCATAGCAGCGGTCTTTGCAGTGATCGAGCCGGCAGGTCCTGCGCCGACAACGATGATATCGTATCTCTCCCTCATTTCAGCACCTCAATAGCCCCGATCGGGCATATTCTGGCACATGCCCCGCATTCATTGCAAGTATCTGCAATCTCGATCCACGTCTCTATGAGTTCGATCGCGCCTGCCGGGCAGACTGAGACACATGCCCCGCAGTATCCGCATTTGTACCGATTAACGCTGATTATGCTAACTCCTCCCTGATCTTTTCCGTAAGTATCCTGCTGATTAATTTGCCGTCCGCCTTGCCACGCAGGTTCTGCATCGCAACACCCATCAGCGGACCAACCGCATCCATCCCACGTTCACGAACGAAATCACTCCGCGCCACAACAATCCTTGCGATAGTATCCGCAATCTCCTGCTCATCCATGCCGACGATGCCGATGCTCTCTGCTACGGCTGCAACCGAGCGGTCTGGCTGCTTTGCAAGCACGCGTAATATCTCGATAATCCCTTCTTTCGCAATCGTATTATCCGCTACCAGACCGAACAGCTCTAAAAAGTGTCTATCCGAAAATTCCCCGATTCGGACACCATCTTTTCGAAGTTCGGTCAGGGTTGCGGTCAGTGTCCGCACCACAAGAGCAGCATCCACGCTCACCGATCCCATGACTCCCTCAAAGACATCCAGATATCTGGAATATGCTATCTTCCGTGCCAGATCCTCTGAAAGACCGTATTCCTTGATGTAACGATCCTTTTTATCAGACAGTAACTCAGGGATCAAAATCCCATCGATTCTTCCGGATATCGGAACCGGCGGAACATCGGTCTCTGGATACATCCGTGCAGCACCCGGAAGCGGTCGTAGATACGCGCTGCTGCCAGCGGGAAGCATCTTTCTCGTCTCTTCAGGAACCCCTGCAAGCGCCTGCTCTGCTCTTTCGGAAACCGCCTCTATCGCACCCGCTGCCCGATCGCAGAGATCGGCAACGATTACAACGCAATCCTCTGCCTTTGCGCCCACGAAATCCCGAAGCGCATCGACCTCGGCGTCAGTGATCCCGTAAGCAGGCAGCTCATCGGTGTGGAATACCCCGCCGACACCTGCTTTCTTTGCCCGATCCGAAAACTCTGATCCGAGACGGCGGTCCGGCTGGATCTCTGCTCCGACCATGCCCCCGAATCCACAGAGGCGTAGTGCAAGCACGCACCCATTTCCAATTGCGCGCTTGATGACCGATGAATCGGTATTCTCAAAGATATGCGTCACGTCCGTAGTCTCGCCGACGGTTGCGCCCCTCTTCTTAAGTTCCTCCCGGATCTCAAGCAGTCTGACCTGGCGGAGTGCTTCGTACGTAACGATGGTCTCGATCAGGTCGAGTTCCTGGACTCCCTTGATCTCAACCCTTGCCCCCCCTGCTATTGAGATGTTCACATCCTGCCTGATCGTGCCGATCCCTCGCTTGACCGCACCTGTTGACCGAAGGATCATCCCGATCTGCTCGGCAGTCTCTCTTGCGTGAGCAGGCGATACGATGTCCGGCGCAGTACCGATCTCAACCAACGGTATCCCGAGCCGATCGAGCGAGAAGACGACCGTATCCGCTTCTTCCCCTACCCGCTGGGCAGCATCCTCTTCGAGGCAGAGCACATCCACGCCGACCCTGCCTTCCGACGTCTCGATGTAGCCATCGGTTGCGGCAAGCGATGTGCGCTGGAATCCGGCAGTGTTCGAGCCGTCGATCACGATCTTTCGCATGGTATGGAGCTCGTCGACCGGCTGCATGTTTAAGAGGCGGGCGATCATGAGCGTGGTATCGATCGCTTCCTCATTCAGTTCCCGCGGCGGCTCTTCATCGTTCTCGACGAGACAGGTGCTCGGATATGCCTTGTACCTGAATTTGCGGATGACTTTCGCCTCTTCGAGCGCTGCCCGGTCAGTCTCGCCCATCTCGCTCTGCGTCGGTCGCAGGTACCTGTAAAACTCGTAATTC
>DAOURL010000148.1 GCA_030625165.1 Methanosarcinales archaeon
ACATCAGCAAGATAGACTTCGACAGGCTGAAGCAGGAGTTTGAACAGAGCCCAGGGAAGAATACCACAGTCCAGAACCTAAGACACGTCGTCGAGCAACGGTTGCAGCGGCTGTTGAAACAGAACCCACTACGAACCGACTTCCAGCAGCACTACGAAGAGATTGTTGCAGGATACAACCGCGAAAAGGATCAGGTGACAATCGAGCAGACCTTCGATGCCTTGCTCAAACTGGTGCAGGAGCTGGATGAGGAAGAAAGCCGGGCAGTACGCGAAGGATTGGACGAGGAGTCGCTGGCAATTTTCGATCTGCTGAAAAAACAGAATCTCAGCGCATCCGACATCAAGCGGATCAAAGCTGTTGCAGTCGGTCTGCTACAAAAGCTGAAGGCGAAGAAACTCCGGGTCGATCACTGGCGCGACAAGGAGGCGACACGCGACGCTGTGCGGGAGACAATTCGCAATTTCCTCTGGAGCGACAAAACGGGGTTGCCATTGGAGAGTTATACTACTGATGATGTGAACACAATAACCGATGAAGTATTCAGGCACGTTTACCGGGCATATCCGATGGTTCCATCACCATGCTATGCAGAAGCTGCATGAAATGTAACTACTCAGGTATGTTGATTGGTCTCCTGATTGCGATCCTGTACTTTCTGGCAAGAAAAATAACCGCGGAGGGCGCAGAGGAACGCAGAGCATTTAACAGTTTATTCCTCCTCCGCGTCCCTCTGCGTACTCTGCGGTTAAATTCCCGGTTTGGTTACAGTATCCCCCATGTTCTGGATAGCCCCTGCACAGTGAAGTCCCCCGATAGTGGTTTTGGGTACCTGCGTAGTTACCATGAACTAAGGTAACCGGAATATTTACAGAACCGCCCCACAACGATCCGATAACAGCGGATATACGGCTCAAATCCACGGTCGCTTCGCCGGCGCTTCAGAACATTACTTACCACTCAGGCAGAACATATAAGAAAGGGGGCTTAGATCAATAAACAAAAGAAGATATAACCATTAAAATAATAAAACAGCAGTAGCCGGGGTATGGATCAGGGAATCGAATGATTCCCCACCCGAAAACCCGATCATGCTACTACTTTTCTCACTGCAAAGACCGAACTGTGGACCTTTCGGGCGATTGCTTCCGGTGCGGTCTTGTGCATGAGCCGTTTGAGGACGCTCTCGTTCTTTGATCCCATGACCAGAAGATCGAAGCGCTCTCGTCTGGTGAGCCTTGCGATCTCATCACTGGGTTTGCCCACCAGTACCTGCGAGCTTGCAGATACTCCTTTGTCACGCGCAACATCGGTAACCGCATCCGCGAGTGCCTCTCCTCTCGCCATCCGGTTCTCCTTCATCTTGGCAAGCAGCGTATCCGGAGTCTTCACGGTCTCACCAAGTCTTCTGCGCTGCCTTCCCCTCCCTGATGACGCGGCAGCCTCTGGCAGGTAAACTACCCGTTCCCTGACAAGCCCTTCCTCGAGGTCCACGACCTGAACCGCGGTCAGTTCCGCATCATATCCCGAAGCGATATTCGTGGCACAATCCGATATGTCGATCGGGCTGTCTGCCGAGACAAGGATCTTCTTGTAATCGCCAGTGTCGTGATCCAGGTCTTTGACGAGGAGCAGGTTGTACTTCGAAAGGTTGAAGAGTCCTGCTGCACGATCGCTGAGTCCCTGTCCTGCCATGATGCCGCCACGCGCACCCGATACCAGTATATTCGGGTTGATTTCGTGCGCCATCCTCAGGATGTCCTTCGGTCGGTCGCCGACTGCCTTCTCTCGCACATCGCGTATCTCGACACCGTGATCCGCTGCCATGTCGCTGATTCTTGCAAGCTTATCCTGGAACAGATGTCTCGCAGTTTCGGTCTTCCTGTAGGAATCGAACCAGCGTGCGTTCCTGATCTCTGTCGCCACAAGCTCGGCATCCAGATGTTCAGCCATGATCACAGCGTGTTTGGCTGTAGCATCCGAATCTGCCGCGCCGTCTACCAGTAGTTGTAGTCTTTTTACCATTTTAATCACCTCTGATTAACTTAAATAACTTAATTCTCCTTTACCGCAAATACCGAGCACGGTGCTCTCGTTGCGATGTCTTCTGACAGGTTTCCTGTGAGTATTCGTGAGAACCTGCCTCTGTTCCGGTAATGCGATGTTAACATTTTCAAGATTGAGCATCGTCGCCTCTGGCGATACCCGAGCACCATCAGATCAAAGTCCCCTTCCGCTGCGAACGATGGAATCTTCTCTGCCGGGTTGCCATCGAGTACCACTGACTCCGTGTGAATCCCTGCGCTCCGTGCAGGTCCAAGCAGATTGTCGACCGCCCGCGTTGCACGATTGAGGAGTGCATGTCTCTTCATGTCCACCGCAGCCTTCGAGAGCGTGACGCGCTCGCCAAGGTGGCGCCGCCCTGTTGCAGCTTCAGGAAGATACACGATGCGCTCACTTTGCACCGTATCTGTGGTGTTTATGACACTGCATCCCACGAGGTTTGCGCCATACTGCCCCGCAATCTCTGCCGCGTGCTTCGCCGTGTTGTTAGACTCAGACACAGATGTAGGCATGAGGATATTCTGGTAGAACCGGTCGTTTTCCAGTCGATCCCGCACCAGAAGCACGTTCTTCTTCGCTTCCCTGAGAACTGCTGCTCCAATATCGTTGATGGTGCTGTGCGTGTATCCGGAAGCGCCCAGAACGATCAGATCGCATCCGCTTGACTTTGTCTCTGCAAGGATATCCCGGATAGGATTTGCTGTGATCGTCTTTGCAGCATCGATCGTTACGTCACAGCATGCCTGCGCCTTCTCTGCAAGGTTCTCGAGATACGCATCCATCCCAGTCCTCACCGTCTCGATGACCTTTGACGTTCTGAACCTGCGAGTGTCGATGACCTCAACAGGCACAATCATGGCATCGCACTTCGATGCCATCTTTATTGCGTGTTTTGCCGCGACCTCAGAGGATTCTGATCCGTCGAGCAAGAGTTGGATTCTTCTCATTTTTCGCACGTCTCCTTTTGTTTTTTTTGGTTCATCAAGAGACATCCGCGCAAAGCCGATCACTTGCGCGCCTTCTCGCGCCTCTCTCGGTTCTACACTCTGTAATGTCACTTGTATATACTCGATTGATACTAAAAATCGAGAGAATGTCTTTTAGAGGACAAAGCGTGACAAAAGCCGCACATTACGGGTATCCCGTTGATACCACGTGCCAGATAGTGGGAAGATTGCGGAATGGTCACACACTCCTGTTGGGATGGTGGGTTTCGTGCCCACTTACCATCCCACCAGCCATGGTATATCACATATCATGGGTGCTGTGCTATCCAAAAGACTTTTTATATTACACGCCACATCTGGATTAGGCAATGGTGCTCAGAAAACACATCGCGCTCGAGGACGAACATCTGAAGAAGATAGAACCCCTCCTCGAAAAGCATAAGGGAAATCTCAGTGCTGCGATACGGGATGCCATCGATCTCACCGATGTCGCTCTGCAGTATTACGGCAGTGTCAAGGACGCCACGTTCCTGATCGCAACGCTCCGGGAGATCAGGGAAGATCAGGCGATCGTCCCGAAACCGATCTTCGATTACATGCTTACGCAGACAAAAGACCTTATAATCGAAAAAGAGGTTCTGGATCATGTTTTTGATCCATCTGAGGTGACAACCATCTCAGAATTCGAGGAAGCGATACGAAATCTCTGCACTGGACTCTACTGGGACGCGCTGATAAGCATGACCGCGGATGACGATCAGAGTCCATCAAGTGTCCATGCGGAGATCAAGGGGATAGACGATGACAAGCGGCAGTTTCTTGCAGGAATCATCGGATCATACCTGACCTCCTTCTCGCTCGGGATCACAGAGATGCGCTCGCACCTCGATACGCTCAAGATCGATTTTGAACAAAGAGCAAGCCCGAATGAAGCGTATAACGATCTCCTGAAGAATGTTGGTTGTATGCAGGAGACGGTTAAGGAACTTCATGCAAAACCGGAATTCTGGAGATCATTGATCCACGAGTACAGCGCGGCAAACTATGAGATCGTCGCGCTGCACCGGAAGTTCTACGAGGATCTCCTGATCGGCAAGATGCCAAGAGCGATCATGACATCCGAATGCCTCTGCGAGAAGTTGTCAGAGGAGGTGCCGCTGCAGGAGGTGCTCCTCGACCTAAAGGGCGTCGCTGAGACCTCACGTATCGTCAACCGGATGGATATCGAAGGCGAAGATATAACGATACACCATGGCTACCGGAGTATGCGCGCGGTGGACAAATTAAAGAACATCTTTTTGTGCATGCTCGAATCGGCAGGACTCAATTACGATTGCCAGATCACCAGTAACGTGATTGCGCTGAAACACCAACCAGAGGTCGAGAAAAAGATCAAGGAACTGCTCGAGTATGTGGGGGTCAAGGATGTCTTCGATGAGCCGCTACGCGAACTTTCAACGTTTCTGAAGGAGAGAACTATCAACTCTGACCGGCACATGCGAGTCTTTGGAAGAAGGATTGGCAGGCAGGTCATACATAACTATGCGAAGCAGTATGGCGAGGTCTGGACTGCTGATAAGTTTAAGGATGCGCTTGCACGGATCGATAAGATACCAGGGCGCGAGTCAGAGTGGGATGTGAGGGGCAGTACCGCGCATTACACGGTGCACAGATGCCCGCTTGCAGATGATGCCGAGGCATGCCACGTCTGCAGGGGAATCTTCCGGGGTGCGATGCACTGTGCTTTCCGGGGCATGGCTGAACTTGAGGTCAGGAAGCTCTTGAGCCACGGCGATGAGTACTGCGAAGTCTATGTGCACGGGATCGAGTGAGCTGCATGCGTGAAGATCGTACGATCTGAGCAGTACTTCCTATACGCGCCATGGGCACCCAATCGAAAACGGTGGGCGAGATCCTCTCACTCAGGAATAAACAGGCAGGTCAACTCATGAGATACAGGCACAACACCGGACAGAATAAAACGATTGCAAATGCTACATCCGACATGCTTACTCGTGCGCACACGCTTGTGGCATCCGTCTGCGCCGCGGTAGCAGCGGGCGGGCATGATTGGAAACAGGGGCGCGGGATGATGAAAGTTAGTAGAAGCAT
>DAOURL010000083.1 GCA_030625165.1 Methanosarcinales archaeon
CTGGATTTGATGCTGTCCGGCTCTGGCACGAGTACGAACGCGGCAGTGCGGATGCGCTCGAACTGTTGCTGAAGTACAACCGGGAAGACATAGTGAATCTTGAAACGATCATCGAACTTACGCATCCCAGGTTCGTTGAAGATGCATTTTCAGGTGGGGCTGCGGTTGGGGTTCGGTGACGGTGTTTTGGTTTTAAGAGATCACGAATGCACACGTTCTGACAAGTGACACGAATTTGGTTATCACAGATTTTTCTGATTTGTTACCGGAAAGATTATAATACAACGGTAGAAAGTATAACCTGATCCATCGGCGGGTCAGATGGGTCGGATAAATCGAGGTGAGTACAATGGCTGTTGAAGACTTGATGAAGGAAGTTGTGACGCAACTTGAGAAGATGATCACCACCAAGACCATAGTCGGTGAGCCGATCACCGCGGCAGGCAAAACCGTGATACCGATCAGCAAGGTATCCTTCGGATTCGGCAGCGGTGGCGGCGAGGGCAAGCGTGGTGAGGAAGGCGGTTTCGGTGGAGGCGGCGGCGGCGGCGCAAAGATCGAACCGGTCGCATTCCTCGTGATATCAGAGGAAGAGGTCAAACTGGTTGGCATGAAAGGAAAGGGTCTGGATATCGAAAAGATCATAGAGTCCGTGCCGGAACTGGTTGAGAAGGTTAAATCCCTGAAAGGGGCGAAGAAAAATAAGCCAGAGGAGTCCGCGGACGAGGATTGACACTTCCGAGGAGGTGGTATCCTGCACTCCATCCTTTTTATTTTTTTGCTGGCGGTCATAGCACTGCTGGCGCTTCTACTGTGGGTTCCATTCGTCTGCCGGTTCGAACTGGCAGGTGGCGATGGCGAAAAGACTGTGAAGAAGATCGAACTATCGTGGCTGTTCATATCCCGCACCATCGATACTGATACCGTCTCGGAACGAAAGCCACGCGAATTGAAGAAACGAAAAGAAGTGGAGAAGCAGAAAAAAGAGACTGTGGAAAAGGAGCTGGATATCAGCCGTGCATTCGAACTGGTTCGCACGCTGCACCGTCCTGTAATCCTGCTTGTAAGGCGGATGGTGCGCAGCATCAGGATCAGGGAACTCTCCTGCAATGCGACGTTCGGGTTTTCCGATCCCGCAGACACTGGAATGCTTGCCGGGTTCTTGTATGCCGCCACAGCCCCAATTACCCGGTCTCATGTGGTTTCGGTCCGTCTCGATCCGGTGTTCCAGGATCAGACATTTGGATACCGCGCCAGAGGTTCGATCGGCATCACGATTGGAAGACTGATCCTGCCGATCATCATCTTCGGATGTGAGAGATCGGTCCGTGCTGAGATTGTGAGATATATCCGCGGGCGGTAGGTTAGATAAGAATATATAGTTACAGGAGCAAAATAACACGAGAGATGGACTCCCATAGGAAGTTTAAGTGGATTGCGAGTGCGACGATCATCTGCGTGGCTCTTGCGGTAATATACGTCACAAAGGCGTTCATAATAACTATAATCTGGAGTCTCTTCGTTGCATATCTCCTGTACCCACTATACTCATATCTCCTTCGCATCACCAAAAGTAAGCAAGTTTCGGCATTGCTGACCCTATCACTGGTCTTTGTCATATTCCTGATCTGCTTACTCGTGGTGCTCGACGCATTGGCAACCGAGGTGGGTCTCCTTGAATCTCATTATACCATTCAAGATACGGCAAACAACTTTTTGATATACGTAAGCGGCTTTGCAGAAAGATACGTCCCGGACGCATCCCAGTACGCGGAAGAGGCGAGCAGGCAGTTCGAAGATTTTGCCAAAGATGCCGTACCGAAACTGCTCTCACTCGCGTCAGGCGCGTTAACAGTAATTGCCAGCAAAACGGTGATATATCTTGCGCAGTTCTTTGTCGCTGTACTGCTCGTCTACTACCTCTTGATCGATGGCGCGAACACGATAGATAAAGCCACACACCTCCTACCAGAAAGGGAACTTATCTCGAAGTTCCTTGATGAGTTAAAACCCATCTACCAGAGTCTTTTCAACGTATATCTCATTACCTGTGTGCTGACCGGAGTCATTGCAGCGGTCGGATTTTTCCTGCTCGGAATATCATATCCGATCCTCTGGGGCATCGTCGTAGCCGTCTTCGCACTGCTCCCACTCGTCGGGGCGAATCTGGTCTATGCACTCATGGCAATCTACTATCTGGCGATTCAGGATTACACGATGGGTGTGGCTATACTGGTCTTCGGAATAATCTTTTTAACCGTGATCCCTGAGAACATCATCCGTCCCCGCCTTGCCATGCAGGGCGCATCGATACACCCCGCAATCACTCTTCTATCGTTTGCTGCACCGCTCTTTGTGCTCGGTGCGGTGGGCATCGTCGTCGGACCTGCCCTGTACGGCTTCCTTCTCGCGGTCTACCGGACAAATATCCGGTGCAAGGAGGAAGCGGAAGCAGAGGCGGCTCTGGAGGGCAGGGAACCTGTGTGCTAAGGGGCTGTCACAGGATAATTTGGGTCAGGTTGAATATTTTTAAACGCGATCACGATATGCCACAACTCACCGGGTATGTAAAAATTTGGGACCAGTTTTTACTCGGGCATAGTATTCATTCCCAGACGATTCGTAACAAGTCTTAATAAAAACCACATCAGTTCAATCGTACATGTCTGAACGAAAACTTAACATAGAAATTAACATCGACGATGACGCAAGGGGCAGCATAGAAGATCTCGAACGGGAGATCCGTGCTCGCACTTGTAGAGAAGTGTGTTTTGTGCGTTTGCGTGGGCACAATCATTTGCATGATTCTCACGGGGCACCGGCTGCCGCCTGTAGGATTATCAGCGCATCTACCGATGTGACCCGCCAGTCACAATCAACGTCCGCTGCGGGGTCCCAGTCGCCGCGGGCTGCAAGTTCAAGCGCGATCGCGGCGTCTGCGGGGGTGAGAACGCCGTCGAAGTTGAGGTCGCCTTTTGTCGATGCGCCAAATACCTCAATATCGTAATCATATCCGGAACCAACAAAAACATACAATTTGCCCCCATCGGAAGACGTTTCCAGGATGCTTCCTTTGTACCCACCATACTCATTATATTTGATATGACCACTTGCACTCCACAACCTTTCACGAGTAAATGTGGATGTATTGAAAACGTAAATAGTAGATTCATGATTTTCATACTCATATTGTTCTTCATAACTTGTCGCTACATAAGCGACCTTTCCGCCAGGACATAAAGCCACATCCACCACACCGCCAGACTCGGGATCCAGTGTTCCCACCTGATCAAGGCTGCTTGTCGAGAATATTGGAACCTCGCCCCAGCTTTGCATATATACCCTCGATTCATCAGGACTCAATTTAACTTTTTTTCCGGAAGAAGTACCTAAAAACTTCTCTTTTACAAGTACGGGCGTATCTGTTGTTATATTGTATTTTTTAATACCGGCTGCCGTGCTCGATTCTGAATCACAAAGGTAGAGTGTGTTGCCGTCCCTGGTAATCTCAATATCAAATGCCGTTATATCCATATCCAATTCCGTGTCATTCTCCACATTAACGATCAGCAGCTTGCGCCATGAGACATAATTGTTGTACTGCCTCAGAAGATGCAATCGACCCGGTTTCATCGCCTCAATGCTGCGGGGTTCGTATGACGTGTGTATTGTCATATCTGCCTTTGTTTGGTTTTCCAGATCCACGACAGCTATGCTTCCGGGTGCCCCTGAAAGCACAACATAGAGGGTCGAATTATCTGAGTTGATGCTCATGTCAGTTGGTTTTGATCCGACCCAGATGCTCTTTTCAATCATATCGGTTTCCGTGTTAACTACTAATACTGCATTGTCGGTGGAATCGGAGACATAGAGATATGGTCTTGCCGGGTCAGCTATCATATCACACAGGTTGTGACCAATTGGTATGATCGAGCTGTGAGGTTGTATATGGGCGATGCAGTTATCCTTACCAATAATTCTACTGTCTGTTTGTGAGGTTACGGCAACCATTATCGCATACTCTGTGCCGGGTTCACCATGTCTGGGGATGGTGACGCTGAGCACAGTTGTGCAACTCTCGCCTGCTGGAATCTCAAGTGATGTATCGCCAAGAATAGGATCCCAGCCAGTATTAGTCTCAATACTTAAATTATAGTTCGAATCTATATCGCACTTATTCGTTATCGTAACCGTATACTCAAGAATTTCTCCGGATCTTCCACTTTGATAGTCGGGCGAAATCGAGACTTCCGGAAAAGGTTCACCTTCCATGGTTAAGTCGAAGACATCAATGTCGTACTCAGATCCGGAACCAACAAAAACATACAATTTGCCCCCATCGGAAGACGTTTCCAGAATGCTTCCTTTATACGGTTCATACGCATCATATTTGATACGACCACTTGTACCCCATAACCTTTCACGGGTAAAAGTAGTCGTGTTGAAAACGTAAATATTGGATTCTCCTCGTCCGGTCAGCCACTCTTCATAACTTGTTGCTACATAAGCGACCTTTCCGTCAGGATATAACGCCACATCCACCACACCGCCAGACTCGGGATCCAGCGTTCCCACCTGATCAAGGCTGCTCGTCGAGAATATTGGAACCTCACCCCAGCTTTGCATATATACCCTCGATTCATCAGGACTCAATTTAACTTTTTTTCCAGAAGAAGTACCTAAAAACCTCTCTTTTACAAGTACGGGCGTATCTGTTGTTATGTTGTATTTTTTAATACCGGCTGCCGTGCTCGACACTCCATCGCAAAGGTAGAGTATGTTACCGTCTCTGGCAATTTCAATATCAAATGCTGTTATATCTGTATCAACTTCTGTGTTATTCTCCATATCGAGGATCAGCAGCTGGTGCAATGAGACATAATGGTAATGTCTCAGGAGATGTAATCGACCCGGTTTCATCGCCTCAATGCTGCGGGGTTCGTATGACGTGTGTATTGTCATATCTGCCTTTGTTTGGTTTTCCAGATCCACAACAGCTATGTTCCCGGGTGCCCCTGAAAGCACAACATAGAGGGTCGAATTATCTGAGTTGATGCTCAGGTCGGTTGGTTTTGATCCGACCCAGATGCTCTTTTCAATCGTATCGGTTTCCGTGTTAACTACTAATACTACATTGTCGGTGGAATCGGAGACATAGAGATAGGGTCTTGCCGGATCAGCTATCATGTCACACAGGTTGTGACCAATTGGTATGATCGAGCTGTGGGGTTGTTCTGGCGGAGTTGGGACGTCATTTTCAGCTACCACAACAACAACCAATATCGACGCTGCTATAATTGTCGCCAATGCGATGTTTGATAAATTCTTACTATTCATATTTTTTCACCTTATTTTCTGTTTTAATATAATTATTAATTTAAACACGGAGCTTGCATACCGCTTTCGTGTATCCGTTTTCTACTGATTCTGCAGGTATATTCAGCAACATCCCACCATGACCGACCATGGCATGTAAGCCAAAATATCGCCAGAGGGGGTTTGTCACATCATTCCCCTCGAGATATGGAAACATGTTGGGAAATTCACTGTCGCGGGTTTCTGTTATTTACACAGCTATATAAAGCTTGTGACCAGTTTTTATCAGGTAAAATATTTATTCCCAGACGATTAGTAACAAGTCTTAACAAAAACATCGTCCATTCAATCGTACATGTCTGAACGAAAACTGATCATCAAAGTTGACATCGAGTATCTCGACAGTTTGCAGGATGACCTATCACAACAAGTGAAAATTAGAAAGAGAAGCAAAAAGATAGATTTTTTGTGCCCCAAATATAGGCTGGTCTCAAATTTTTATCGAAACTCATAAGAGGACATCGCGACTTGCTACCGGAAGGTACGGAACGATTAAGGAGTGGGCAGCCTTCCTGCCTTGAAGACCCGGTCATTCTCCCTGACCCGATCCCGCACGCCCAAGCCCACCTCCTGCCCCGACTCTGCCGATGAAATGGATTCCCCATCCTTGACCAGCGATTCAACCTCCTGCTCAAGGTATGTGGTGGTGCCCTCGATGATGATCCGGTCCCCGACAGTCAGACCCTGTTCGAGCAGCCGCACAGCCGCAGCACCCCGCTTCGGGTAGTAGTTCAGAACGACGCCTGCCGCCTGCCTCTGTACCGGTGACGCGTTCATATCAGACTCATAGCCAAGCCCGTCCGGACCGGGCACCCCAAAATAGAAGCCAGTGGAAAATCCGCGGTTGTATTCCAGTTCCAGCCGTCTCTTCAATTCCTGTGCCTGCTCGGTAGTGTACGAACCATCCCGGCAGGCATCCAGCGCTTCGCGGTAGCATCCTGACACGGCAGCCGTGTATCCAGCATTTCGCAACCTGCCTTCCACTTTGAAGGCACAAACGCCTGTATCTATCAGTTCTGGCAGGTGTTCGATCATGCAGAGGTCTTTTGCGCTGAGCAGATATTTGCCGCCCAGTTCCACCTCCGCCCCGCGATCATCATGCAGCGTCCATGACCACCGGCACGGCTGGGCGCAGTCGCCGCAGTTTGCAGACCTCCCGAGCAGGTATGATGAGAGGTAGCAGCGACCTGATATTGCCTGACACATTGCACCGTGCACAAAGACCTCAAGCTCTATCCCGGTCTGCTGCGCAATCTCCCTGATCTGGTGAATGCCAAGCTCCCGCGACAGTATCACGCGGCTTGCACCAAGCGTTTCGTAGAACTCGGCGGCTCTTCCGTTGGATACGTTTGCCTGTGTGGATATGTGCACTCGAAGACCGCGGTCCAGAGCCGCACATATCACGGCAGGATCCCACGCGATGACAGCGTCCACACCCGCGCTGCCTGCCGCCTCGAGAACGTCCCCGATCGCAGGCAGATCCTCCGGGTAGATCACGGTATTGACAGCCATGTACGTTTCCAGCCCGTAACCTTTCACAGTCTCTACAAAAGCGCAGAGGTCGTCAATGGTGATCTCCTGCGCCCGTGCCCGAAGACTGAACCGGTCCAGCGAGAAATAGACTGCGTCGGCATGGTCTTTGCATACCGAGGCTGCTGCGAGATTCCGCACTCCGACGACCAGTTCCGGAATCGGGCTCTGTCTCTGTCTCTCTGGGTTTCCCATAAGGTAAGCGTGGGCAGGATCGCTTAAATGAGTTCTTATCGCAAGATCTCGGGGCTTCGGATGTAGGAGACATAGGGGGGCAAGGGTTCTGGCGTAACGCCAGTCAAGCAGGTAGCCCCCGGGCAGATACATTTTATTAAAGGTGCAGCCATGAATGGTGTGGAAGTGTTTCCATGTCAAAAGCAAATCACATCGGCATCCAGAACCATCACCTCACCATCGGTGGAGTTGACACAGTCTCGCTTGCACAGGAATACGGCACACCGCTCTATGTGATCGACGAGAAGCGCATACGCGAGAACTTCCGCACATTTAAAAGCGCGTTTCCTGACGCTGACATCTATTTTGCTGCAAAGGCGAACTGGAACCTTTCCGTCCTGCGGATCCTTGCGTCAGAGGGCGCAGGCGCTGACGTCTTCTCTGATGGCGAACTCTATGCCGCGCTCCTTGCAGGCATCCCGCGTGAGAGGATTCTCTTTAACGGCAACTCAAAGACAACGTACGAACTCCAGATGGCGATCGACACGGAGGTTCGCGTTTCAGTGGATTCGATGGACGAACTGCATGCGCTCTCGGATCTGGCGATCAAAGCCGGAAGGGCGGTCGATATCGCATTCCGTGTCAATCCCGATGTCTCGCCAGAGACGCACCCGAAGATTGCGACAGGTCTTGCATCCTCCAAGTTCGGGATAGGGTACAAGGACGTCCTGAAAGCGTACGAAGAGGCAAAGGAACTGCCAGGGGTAAATCCGGTCGGTATCCACTGCCATATCGGGTCGCAGATCACTGATGTCTCGCCTTTCGGCGAGGCGGTGGAGCGGATGATGGATATCGCGGAACAGATCACGCGGCTTGGAATCACACTTGAGTTCGTTGATATGGGCGGCGGGCTCGGTATCCCGTACCAGAAGGATGTGGCGACGCCCACACCGGACGATCTTGCAGATACGATCCTTCCGATCTTCCGCCGCCGTTCAGAGGATATCGGGATCTCTCCGAGACTCGTGCTCGAACCGGGCAGATACATCGTTGGCGACACAAGTCTTCTCCTTGCCGGGGTTACCACTGTGAAGCGGTCTGCACGGAACTTTGTTGGCGTTGACGCAGGTCTTAACCTGCTGATCCGCCCTGCGATGTACGATGCGTACCACGAGGTGGCTGTTGCGAACAAGGCAGACCTCGCAGGGGCAGAGACGTACGATATCGTGGGACCGATCTGCGAATCAGGCGACATCATTGCGAGGGACAGGAAACTGCCTTTGATAGAACCCGGCGACGTGATGGCGGTCTTCGATGTCGGAGCGTACGGATTCAGCATGAGTTCCCAGTACAACGGGCGGTGCCGGTGTACAGAGATTATGGTCTCTGACGGCTCTGTGGATGTGATACGCGAGCAGGAACACTACGGCGACCTGATTGCGAAACAGAAGATTCCTGCGAGATTGCTTGCGTAACCCTTGCCGCTTCAGGGCACAATCGGAATATTCAGTGAAAACGCTCTGATTTTGTGGCTACCAAATTCGTGTAATTCGCGTCATTCGTGATCCCTTAGTGCTGATTTTATCACGAATGCCATGAATAAACGAATGGCACGAATCGAGTAAATCGACGGAAATCACTGGATTTTTAGACAGTGCCACCCTACCGCTTCAGTATCCTGACCCCATCCGCGGTGCCGATATGCACCTCGTCCACATTTAGGAATATCCCGTGCTCGATTGCGCCAACGAGTGCGCTCAAATCACCACTCAATCGTGCGGGATCATCGATCGCGCCAAAGTCGGCGTCGATTACGAAGTTTCCGTTGTCGGTGACCACAGGACCGTCCTTCCGAACTGCCATCCGAAGCGCAGGTATCCCGCCGAGTGCCCGCACCCCGCGTTCCACAAGCGTTCTTGCGTACGGCAGAACCTCGATCGGAACCTCATGATCGAGTCCGGGGACAACTTTTTCGTGATCTGCCATCAGCACCACTCTCGATGCAGCGTGCGCGATCACCTTCTCCCTTGTGTGCGCAGCACCCCCTCCCTTGATCGCAACGAGATTCCGGTCGATCTGGTCCGCACCATCGAGCACGATGTCGATCTCCGGGTGCTCTGAAAGTGTCGTGATCGGGATCTTCTGCTGCGCTGCAAGCATCTCTGACTGGTACGAGGTCGGCACGCACAGGATATCAAGCCCGCCGGCAACCAGCCGCCCGAGTTCTGTAATCGCATACGCCGCGGTCGAACCCGTGCCGATGCCGACAATCATCCCGTCTGCGACCAGCGTTACTGCTGATAGGGAAGACGCCTCCTTCTCGCGGCTCTTGTCGCTGCTGGTGTCGTGGCTGCTTCGATCCTTCATCAATTCTATGTGGTAGCCACCTGATGTTTAAGTGTTGCTGTCTGCGGGGGCGTGCCATCAAGAACGCGGGCAGGATCGCGGAAATCGAGGTGCATGGAAACCCGATATACCTACGGTTCTCCGAGATCGAGATTGAGGATGCGGACGCCATCGTGCGGATCGGAACGACCCAAAGCCACATTCATGAGCCGCTCCGCGTCGCGCATCTGATCGCAACGGGCATCGTGTGCAGAGAGTCAAAGAGGCAGGCGTGAAGAGTGGGGTGCGACTGCGCATTGGACTCGGTGGCTGGAGGTCGTGTGATTGGATAAGAGTGCACAGATGTGGAGTGGGGGATTTGAACCCCCATACCGTCAAGCGTGGAATAAAATCTACAATGGCATCATTACCAGAAGTACAACATTGGATGGGAAGGCCACCTGCCCTCCACGCTGACGGCCCACCTCAATGTATCGATCTTAGTTGATAGGTGCATATTTACAACCGAACTTTAACAAAATTTTTACCAAAAAACCCCCGGAATCGATATCGGTCGACATCTTCTCTATCTAAGACATGCTGGAATTTGTGGGTACAACCTCCTTCACATCAAATAGCGGCACCTTGAT
>DAOURL010000203.1 GCA_030625165.1 Methanosarcinales archaeon
TAAAAACTCTTGCGTTCCTCTGCGTACTCTGCGGTTATTTTTCTTGACAGAAAGCACAGGATCGCAATCAGGAGACCAATCAGCATACCTGAGTAGTTACCACGAATGAAACGAATGTCTGACCTGTGTTTGGCTGCTACAAAAAAATAAAAATAGGGCGATTACTCGAATGCTATCGATTCGCCCAGTGTTACTCCCATCCGCTGTTACCTGCCACATGCAGTATTCCCCGAAAAACCACCACCGACCCCCTGATAAGACTTCACAACCCTTGCATAACGAACACTTGCCCCCACAAGGTTTATGTCCACATCCCCTATAATTCCATTGAATGAAAAATGTGCAGCAGCCAAAACTTCCGCCAAAGTCGAGTTTTAGTGAGTGGTATCACGAACTGCTTGCCGCTGCCGAGATCATGGATATCAGGTATCCGGTAAAGGGGCTTTATGTGTGGCCCCCCTTCGGATTTGCACTGCGAAAGAACATCTATTCGATCATCAGAGAACTTCTGGATAACGACGGTCACGAGGAGGCACTGTTTCCACTTCTGATTCCTGAAAACGAATTTATGAAGGAAGCAGAGCATATCAAGGGATTTGAGGACGAGGTCTACTGGGTCACGCACGGCGGCGTAACCCCGCTTGAGATGAAGCTTGCGCTCAGACCAACAAGCGAGACCGCGATCTATCCGATGTACAAACTCTGGGTCAGATCACATGCGGACATGCCGCTGAAACTCTACCAGATCGTGAACACGTTCCGGTACGAGACCAAGCACACCCGCCCGCTCATCCGTCTGCGCGAGATCACGTCGTTTAAGGAGGCGCACACCGTGCATACCGACTGGGATGACGCAGCAAAACAGGTGGATCGGGCGATCGAGCTCTATCAGGAGTTTTACAGGCGGATTGCCGTTCCTACAATCGTTTCAAAGCGCCCCGAGTGGGACAAGTTTCCTGGCGCGGACTACACGCTTGCCGTCGACACGCTGATGCCGGATGGTAGGGTTCTCCAGATCGGAACAGCGCACCATCTCGCGGACAAATTCGCAAAGACGTTCGAGATCACCTATGAGGATGTGGACGGCGAGCAGGTGTACGCGCACCAGACCTGCTACGGGATCTCGGAACGGAGCGTTGCTGCCGCAATCAGCGTTCACGGCGATGATCGCGGGCTTGTGCTGCCTCCGGAGATCGCGCCTGTACAGGTCGTGATCGTGCCGATCATCTTCGGAAACCGCGATTCGAACGAAGCAGTGCTGAGCGCGTGCACGTCCGTGCGCGATGTGCTCACCGGTCACGGACTTCGCGTAAAGGTCGATGACCGCGACGAACATCCCGGTTCCAAGTATTACAGATGGGAACTGAAAGGCGTTCCGATAAGGATCGAGATCGGTCCGAGAGACATCGCCGGAAACTCGGTTGTGATGGTGCGCAGGGACACAGCCGTAAAACAGTCGGTGCCGATCGACCGGATCGCTGGCGAGGTGCTGGACTGCATGGACATAATGCTTGCTGATATGTACACTGCTGCATCGCAGAAGTTCGATTCGAGGATATTTGACTGCGAGACGCTTGACGAGGCGTTAGAGTTGGAGGTGCAGGGGATTTTGCGGGTATGCTGGTGCCAGGATCCGCATTGTGGACATGAGATAGAGGAGGTGACCGGGCTTCGTATGCTCGGAATCCCGGTCGGAGCGGCAGGATCGGGGGTAGCCACGTCAGGATGCTGTGTGGTCTGCGGAAGAGATGGAGTAGCCACGCTGATGGCTCGAACATATTAACAATATTAAATATAAATGAGGGATTCATATTAAACTGAAGAAACGAACCGTTTTACGGAAGGTAGAGAAGAATAGCGAAGAGACCATGGATAGTAAGGAATCGCCTACAATGGACGATTCATCGATTCCACTGCCCGAAGGGCAGGGCATTACCAATGATACTGCCGGTAACACCGCCGATAATAACGCCACGAATGGTTCTGACACGTTTGTGCTTCCAGGCGATTTCATAGGAACCACTGAAGAGTTCCGTGCCGGTGCACAGACGTATGAGAAGACCGGCGGCGTCTACGCAGCCATCACAGGAACCGTCAGAGTCAATACCGCTCGCAGGCTGGTTTCCGTGATCCCGTGCACGGACACACCCCCGGTACTCGAGAGAGGGGATGTAGTCATCGGACAGATCGTGGGACTGCGTGACTCGCTTGCGATGGTGACGATCGCCGGTGCGAAGGGTGTTGTCGACCGGGAGATCCCGAATGTGGGATCTGCTGTTGTCCACGTATCCAACGTCAAGAGGGCTTATGTCAAGGATATCGCGCACGAGTTTGGGATCTTCGACATCTTGAAGGCAAAGATAATCGATCTCAATAACATGCGCCTTGATACATCAGAACCCGAGATGGGGGTCATGAAGGCACTCTGTTCGAACTGCAGAACTGCAATGGTTCGGCACGACTCAAAACTCAAATGTCCGGAGTGCGGCAGGATCGAGACGAGAAAACTAGCCACAGGTTACGGAACCGGCATCATATAATGGAGGTCATGGTCGCTGAGTATGCGGTCGCAACAGGTGATCCGGACATACTTGGTGAAGGATGCGCGATGCTCGCAACTCTCGCGAACAGTTTCGCGGCAG
>DAOURL010000079.1 GCA_030625165.1 Methanosarcinales archaeon
CGACAGATGCCGATTCTCGGAATATATTTCGGCAGTGTAGGCGTCCTCGCCGATGCCACGCCAGAAAATGTGCTTTCCATTATCGATGATGTTATTGCCGATCTTACGATCGATGAGCGGTTGCGTCTTACTATCCGCATCAACGGGGATACGCTCCCGCACGCAACCAACGAAGCCGTGATCGTCACGACACGCCCTGCCAAGATGTTTGCGTTCCGAATTCTTGTGGACGACTACGAACTCGACTGCCTGCGTGCGGATGGCATCGTCTTTGCGACGCCGACTGGCTCCACCGCTTATGCGATGAGCGCAGGAGGTCCGATCGTCGATCCGAAGGTTGGCGGCATCGTCATCGTGCCGCTTGCGCCGTACAAGCTCTCATCGAGACCGTGGGTGGTCTCTGCTGATAGCAGGATCACTGTTGAGCCGATACCCGCGTTTAAGGATGCTGCTATCGTCCTCGATGGACATCACACAGAGCCGGTGCGGGCTGGCGATATTATTACTATCACGAGGGCGGATGAGCCCGCTCTCTTCGCGAAGACCGGATGGCGGTTTTACGAGAAGGTGCGGAGCAAGCTTTGAACAGTTGTTCGGATTCTCCCCCAAAACCTAATTTTTTAGGGCAGATTACTTATATACCTAAATGATACATCTGAACGTATAAATTGGGATAGCCCGGTACAGGGGTAACATGGATCATCTGGTTCACAGAATCAGAACAAGAACCGCTGCAAAGCCTGCGAGCAGAAGATAATCCCTCCCTGCCAGCGCACCGCCATAGTAATAGTACTCCCGGTCCCGATGGTAGCATCTCGACTCCAGGGCATCAGAGAGTTCATCCGCTCTCCGAAATGATCTACGGAGCAGCGGGACGATCAGCGCGACAAAACCCCGTAGTCCGGCAGGTTTGCATCCTCTCGCTGTCTGCGCTCTCTCAATCGTCTCTTTATCACGCATCAGTCCGGGGATGAGCGCCATCGCCACGCCAACCATGAATGCCAGTTCCCTGCCAAAACCCCCGAGTGGCTTCATGAGCGAGACGAGAGCGGTCTTTAACTCCGATTGCGAGGTCGTGTGGAGCAGTACTGTGGTGAAGAGTATCAGGAGAACGAACCTTGCGACCGGAATAGCGGCAGCAACGACACCGCTTCCCTGCATCAGCAGATGAGTCAGGAAGATCAGGGCAAAGAATACCGCCATCGGTCGAAGTCCCTTTACGAGACTTGAGGCAGGGATGCCTGCGACGCGTATCAGCAAAAATGCAACGATCGATAGCATCCAAAGCCCCAGCGGATCTGCCAGATACACGAGAATGCCGGTTCCAGCGGTCAGCAGTAACTTCGTCCGCGCGTCGATCCTGTGGAGAAGCGAATCCCCTTTCTGGTATGTGGCAAACATCGCTCACACCTGATCCCGATACATGCCGTTCGTGCCATCAAACGTCAGGTTTCCAGCGTCCAGCACCACGATCCGATCTACGATCCCGAGAACCTCCCTGATCCGGTGGGAGATATAGATGACGGTCACGATGCCGCCAGCCCCCTCGCCGTCGGTCATCCGCCTGATGGCATCCAGAACCCGCTTCCTTGATCTCTGGTCGAGTCCCGCGGTGGGCTCGTCGAGGATCACGTATCCGGGCTTCATGGCGATCGAGATTGCGAAAGCAGCGAGTCGCTGCTCCCCTGAACTGAGCTGGAACGGCGACTCTCCGAGAATACTCCTGTCAAGACCGACCTCATCTATCGCAGAGAGAACCCTCTCCTCTACCGCATCTTCCGGTAATCCCGCCTTCGAAAGTCCGAAAGACACCGCCTCCCGGACGGTTCTCTCGAAAAAAAACTCTTCAGGATGCTGAAAAAGAATTTTTACGTTCCCACCCGGTTCCGGGGATCTTCCGTCGATTGCGATACTGCCGGAAGTGGGCGTGTCAAGTCCCGCGATGAGGCAGGCAAGCGTTGACTTCCCTGAACCGATCCCGCCGACGATGCCTGTGATCCCGCCCTTTCCGATGACGAGACTGACATCTCTGAGAGCAGGAACCGCCCATTCCGTGCCCGGATTGTAGGTGTGGGATAAGTGCCATATCTCAATCCCACCACCCTCCCGGAAAACCCCTGATCTTGGATCGGTTCTATGGTCTCTAAATTCTCCGCCTCTTTTTCCTTCTGGCACAATCGGAAATTTCGGTGAAAACACTCTGATATTGGGGTGGTGTGAACGTGTTCGAACATTCGTGCAATTCGCGTCATTCGTCATCATTCGTGATTTCTTGATGCCGATTTTATCACGAATGACACGAATAGACGAATGACACGAATCGAGTAAATCGTCAGAAATCGCTGGATTGTTAGGCAGTGCCATCCCCCCCATTCCTCCTTTTCCTCCCGTTCCTTCGTTTACTCCCCCCACCAGCCCCTGCTGCGATATCCTGCCTTCCGAGATCGCAATCACCTTGTGGCAGTTGCCGAGATCCTCCGGGTTATGCGTGATCTGTATGATCGAGGTGCCGCGCATGTTCAGATCAGATATTCTCAGAAGCACGTTTCTTCGATTATCAGCATCCAGCATCGAGAGCGCCTCGTCAAAAACGATACATGCAGGCTCCATCGCCATGACCGCGGCGATATTCACCAGTTGCTTCTGACCGCCGCTTAAAAGACCGATATTCCGGTCCCGAAGTTCCGTTATTCCAAGCATCCCCAGATATCTCTCGATCCGGCGGTCGATCTCAGATGCGGGAACCCTGATATTCTCAAGCCCGAAGACGATGTCCTCTTCCACGGTTTCGCCGACCGCCTGTGCATCAGGGTTCTGGAATACGATGCCCACAGACCGTCTGATCGCAAGCAGGCTCTCTCGGTCGCTCGTGGACGCGCCATTTACTATGATCCGCCCCTCACGAGGCAGCAGCAGACCGTTTAAGAGTTTTACAAGCGTCGTCTTCCCGGATCCATTGTCTCCGGTGACGCCAAGATACTCGCCGCTTCTGATACAGAGGTTTACATCCCTTAAGACCGGTCTTTCCGGATACGAGAAGCTAATATTGGCAAGTTCAATCATCTGATCACCGGACCTGTCAGCCTTGATACGATCAATGCGGCAACCAGTTTGACCGAGTCCCCAATCAGGAAGGGGAGAACGCCGATCACAACCGACTGCGGGACAGACAAACCCGCGACAACGGATAATTGTGCGACTCCCAGGAGATAGATCGCTGCAATGCCTGCGATCATAGCGCCGATCGCGGCAAGCGTGCTTCTGCCAAACGTTTCGGTGACCAATCCTGCGACGAATGCGCCGGGGATAAATCCGATGAGATATCCGCCTGTCGGTCCAAGAATTACCCCGATTCCTGACAAACCACCTGAAAATACAGGAAACCCTATGATCCCGAGCATCACATACACAATCATGCTCATCCCTGCCCACTTGCTTCCAAGCAGCAGCCCTGCAAGCAGCACAAAGAAGACCTGGAGGGTGATCGGCACAGGGCTTACCGGGATCGGGACTCTTATGAACGCGCCGATCGCGGTCATGGCTGCAAACATGGCTGCATAGATCATCGGTCTTACGCTGGTCTGCTCATGCATGGTATCGATCCGGTTGTTAACCTGTTTTGTGATGGAGGTTGACAGTGGTATTAAGGTTTGCGGATCGACGCGGCGGTCGCGGCTTATGGCGACCGGTGCAAGAATAAAGCGTTATATACCTCCTCGAGTAACTTGCGGGTAAGATCGGTGTAACCAGTGTCAATGGCCGCGTCGCTACGGTGGACCGGTTCTGACCGGCACACCATTATGTTTTAATAGCATTATGCTAAAGTTGTTTTTAACATCCGTTTAGTAATACACCAATCGGAGGTAACAACAAGACAATGAGCTCAGAAATGTGCATCGTATGCGGACTTCCCAGGGAACTATGCATCTGCGAGGAAGTAGCAAAGGAACAGCAGTGGATCACGATCAAGGTGAAGCGGCGCAGATATGGAAAAGAGGTCACGGTCATCGATGGGATCGACTCGCATGAGATCGATCTGCATGAACTCTCGACCTACCTGAAATCCAGATTTGCATGTGGTGGGACTGTGAAAAACGAGACCATAGAACTGCAGGGCAACCACAAAGACCGCATAAAGGGAATATTGATAGATAGAGGTTTTTCAGCCAGTCAGATCAAAACATAACATCATAGCATGAAGCGAATCTATCTGGACCACGCTGCCACCACCGCGGTGGATCGCGAGGTCGTGCAGGCGATGATGCCCTATTTTACAGAGGCGTATGGCAACGCATCAAGTCTGCACTCGTTTGGCAGGGATGCCAGAAACGCGCTCAATGCTTCAAGGCAGACAGTTGCGGACGCACTGGGCGCACAGGCAAACGAGATCATTTTTACATCGGGC
Source organism: Methanosarcinales archaeon (assembly GCA_030625165.1). GTDB lineage: Archaea > Halobacteriota > Methanosarcinia > Methanosarcinales > Methanogasteraceae > Methanogaster_A. The sequence goes on from DAOURL010000079.1 coordinate 4,406, forward strand.
GGCACCGAATCCGATAATCTTGCACTGAAAGGAGTCGGGAAGGGGCATGTCATCACCAGTTCAATCGAACATCCCGCGATACTAAGCACATGCAGGTATCTGGAGGATCATGGTTGCGATGTCACGTACGTGCCAGTCGATTCAGCTGGCATGGTCGATCCGGGCGACATTGAATCCGCGATCACCGGTGACACAACACTGATCTCGGTGATGCATGCGAACAACGAGATCGGCACGATCCAGCCGATCGGAAAGATCGGTTCCATCGCAAAGGATCACGGAATTCTGTTCCATACCGATGCGGTCCAGTCGTTTGGTAAAACAGAGATCGATGTGCAGAAGATGAATATCGACCTCTTGTCAATCTCCTCGCACAAGATCTACGGTCCGAAAGGGGTTGGCGCCCTATATATCAGGAAAGGCGTCAAGATCGAACCTCTGATGCACGGAGGCGGACACGAGATGGGTATGCGCGCAAGTACCGAGAACATCCCCGGAATCGTTGGCTTTGCAAAGGCGGCATCGCTTGCCATCGAGCGGTTCGAACAGGATACCAGGCATCTGACCGGGCTGCAGGATATGCTGATTGCAGGAGTGATGGATTCCATCGATGACGTAACCTTAAACGGTCATCCGACAGAGAGACTCCCGAACAATGCGAATCTCCGGTTTGCGTTTGTGGAGGGTGAATCGCTCCTGATGCATCTCGATATGAAGGGGATTGCGGTATCCACGGGATCTGCGTGCTCTTCGGCATCACTCGACCCGTCGCATGTGCTGCTTGCGCTCGGGCTTGCTCCGGAGGATATCCACGGATCGATCCGGTTCACGCTTGGCAGGGGGAACACTGAAAGCGAGATCAGATATGTGCTCGAAGTGCTGCCAGAGATCGTCGGCAAACTGCGTGCCATATCGCCGCTTGCAGGGGGGTGACGAGAGAATGGACTACAGCGAGAAGGTGCTGGATCATTTCGCAAATCCACGAAACATCGGCGAGATCTCCGATGCCGACGGGGTCGGGACCGTGGGCAATCCTGCCTGCGGGGACATGACCACGGTGTACATCAGGGTCAAGGATGGCAGGATCACTGATATTAAGTTTAAGACCTTTGGATGCGCCGCGGCGATCGCAACAGCGAGCATGACGACCGAACTTGCGCTTGGAAAGACGCTTGACGAGGCTCTCGCCATGAGCCGGAACGATGTTGCCGATGCGCTCGACGGGCTGCCTCCTGTGAAGATGCACTGCTCAAATCTCGCTGCCGATGCGCTTCATGCCGCGATTGAGGAGTATCTGGCAAAGTCGTGATCATACACCGAAAATTTCATCCAGAACCGATCGTAAATCAGTCGGTCCCGATGAATGGACGCCGTTTTTGTCGTGTTTGTGATGTGGAAATGAGCTAACATCATGGTGGTGCGGCACATTGTCCCATCTCGTTATCAGATCGCCTGTCTCTGATTGCAGGTGATATTTGTATTTCGGGCGTTCAACGATATGATCATCGTGGATCTCAACGAACTCGATAAAATGGAGGGTCGAGCCATCTATGAACTCCAGCATACCTTTGAGATATCCAACCTGAAGATCGATCTCCTCAAACTCCATGCTCCAATGAGTGATGAAAGGGCAATCCCGAATCGTCGCCTGCAGAGCAGCACAGTATTCCCTGACATTCATTTATAGATTGACCCCGGACAGTATTCGAAGTCTCCTGCTCCAGATATCCCACCCCTTCTTTGCAGCAAACCAATCAAAATAGTCATCACGGTCATCCAACATACCGGATTCCAGCTTATTCACGAACTCGTTAGAACCCATCCCGTATTTCTTTTCAAATCGCTTGCATATACTCATATACCTCTTTTCCTTATATGCGGCTATACGGGCATCCATGGTCAGTGCCGACTTTATGACACTGCTCACCTCCTGCGCCGGGTACTCTTTCGCGATATCGATCGCAATCGCCATTTCGGTTAACACCTCTACTCAATCTTTAATGTGTATTTCGTGAGGCTGGTGTATTATATCCTTCCCCCGGGTCTACGCACGCCCGGCGAGCAGAGTCAGATCGATTGCTTTTGGGGACGCGGGGTGAGATTGTGAGGGGGGGGTGGTGCGCATAGGGCTTCTGGAAAAGATGTGATTCACTCACCCCTCACACCAGAAATAATCTTCTCATACTCCTTTTTGCTGAGCCTGAAGCCGGCAGATCGATTGTTGCTACCATTGTTTCCATGAGACTCACCATTATCTTCTGTTCTATTGGAGTATACTACTCCGCATAAGTTTAAATCTTCTGAATATGTGGAAATCTCCGGGTTCAGGGCATACAAAAATCCAAAGAACGATGACCGACAAGCATTATATCCCCTCCACGCCCCATAATCCACCATGCACAAAGTCATCGACGACATACTGACCTCCACCCGGCGCAGGGTTGCGGATCTCCATGCCGCAGACACAGATGCACCGAAAAAGATCGAGCACCGGGACATTATACCGCTGATACAACTGCGAAAGCGCGAGAACCGGATCCCTGTGATTGCGGAAGTGAAACCCGGTTCGCCAACCACAGGTAAGCGCGAGATAACTCCCGATGGTGCTGCAAGGATTGCGCAGGAGATGGAGGCAGCAGGCGCTGTTGCGATCTCGGTTCTGACCGAGCCCGCATTCTTTAGCGGCAGCATGGAGAATCTTTCTGCGGTTCGAAGAGCAGTCAGTATCCCGGTCCTGAGAAAAGATTTTATAATCGATGAGAAACAGATATACGAGACTGAGAGTGATTTGATTCTATTGATCGCTGGCATACTCGGAAATGATCTCAAACGGTTTGTCGATCTCTCTATTAAGCGTGGAATAGAGCCGCTTGTGGAGGTGCATGACAAAGTCGAACTTTCTGGTGCATTGAACACAGAAACAAAGATCATAGGCGTGAACAACAGAAACTTAAATACATTGGCTGTAGATTTATCAACATCAGAGCATCTGGTTCCGTTGATACCGGACGATCGGATTATCATCAGTGAAAGCGGGACCCGGGGTCCTGCGGATGCTGTGCGTATGATCCGGGCAGGCGCTGACGCGATCCTTGTCGGGACTGCGGTCATGGATGCTCCGTATGACCTGACAAAGGGGCTGGTCGACGCACTCTGACATAAGGAAGTGATTCATCATGCAACAGAAAGGAAAGATGCCAAAACTTACCCGGGTCACGGATTACATCTGGGACATTCCGATCGATTATATGGAGAAGATGCGGGTGCCTGGCAGATTATTCCTGTCCCCCACTCTGCTCAAGGGGCTTGAGAGCGAAACCCTAAATCAGACAGCGAACGTCGCAACCCTGCCCGGCATCCAGAAGTACTCGATGGCGATGCCGGATGCCCACCCGGGATACGGATTTCCGATCGGAGGGGTTGCTGCATTCGATTCGGAGGATGGTGTGATCAGCCCGGGCGGAGTAGGTTTTGACATAAACTGCGGCGTCCGTGTCATCCGCACAAACCTGACCGAAAACGATGTCCGCCCGAAGATCAGGAAGTTGGTGGATGCGCTCTTCAGAAGCGTCCCGTCAGGCGTTGGCTCAAAGAGCAAACTGAAGGTGTCGGATTCTGAGTTACGAAGCGTATTTGAGGATGGCGCGGGATGGGCGGTCGAGCAGGGCTACGGTGTCAGTGAGGATCTCGAGCACTGCGAGGAGAACGGGGGGATCGAGCTTCCCGGAGAACTCAAGGTGAGTGATAAGGTGATGAAACGGGGGCGACCGCAACTCGGGACGCTCGGAAGCGGGAATCACTTTCTTGAGGTGCAGTGCGTCCGCGAAATCTATGATCAGGAGATTGCGGATGCGTTCGGAATCCACAAGGGTGACATTACTATCATGATCCACTGCGGTTCAAGGGGCGCAGGGCACCAGATCTGCACAGAACACCTGCGCGTGCTCGAAAAGGCTGCGCGGAAGTACGGGATCGAACTCGTAGACCGGCAGCTTGCATGTGCGCCTGTGCAGTCCAAGGAGGGGCAGGAATACTTCGCCGCGATGTGCGCAGGCGCAAACTACGCGTGGGCGAACCGGCAGGTGATCACCCACTGGGTTCGGGAGACGTTCCACCAGTTCTTCGGAAGCGACATCGAGATGGATCTCGTCTATGATGTGGCGCACAATGTTGCAAAACTCGAAGAGCACACGATCGATGGCAAGCCAAGGATGGTGTATGTGCACAGGAAGGGTGCGACCCGGGCGTTTCCTGCCGGGCATCCTGACGTACCGAAGGCGTACCGGAGCGTCGGGCAGCCTGTGCTGATCCCGGGAAGTATGGGCACGCCTTCATACATCCTCTGCGGCATGGGGCGTGCGATGGAGCTTACGTTCGGGAGCGCATGTCACGGCGCAGGGAGGGTCGGGAGCAGGAAGGCTGCAAAAAGGAAGTTTCGGGGAGATCAGATCGAGAAGGAACTCCTTGCACAAGGTATCACTGTGAAAGCGACGCATCCGAGTGTGCTTGCAGAGGAGGCGCCCGCGGTCTACAAATCGAGCGCTGACGTCGTTGATGTCGTGCATCAGTTAGGGGTTGCGTGCAAGGTCGCGCAGGTCGTGCCGATCGGGGTTGCGAAGGGGTAAGGTTGCACGAAATTGTAGAACCTGATACATACCCTACAAGACATCCATAAACTCATTTGGAGTTACTTTTGCCTGCCGCAGAATGCCGTGAAGCGTACCAATCTTCAACTCGCGGTGAAGGGGAATTACACACCCGACAGCGCCTTCGGAGGTCTCCTTTTTGAGTATTACATGGCTTCCGCGCTGTCTAACCTTCTTGAATCCAAGCCTTTGTAACGCACGAATAGCTTCCTGTCCAGTTACCTTACGCAGTCTGCGCATGAGCGGTAACCTCGAAAGTGGTCATCAAGGGTTTATGGGTTTCTGACAAAGGAAACTCCTCAAGATAAAGTTCAGTGGCTTCTATCAGGTTGGCAATCGCTTCCTCGATTGTATATCCCTGACTGACTGTGCCGACTTCCGGACATTCCGCGACGTACATATCCTCGTCCCTGTGCAGTATTGCAGTAAATGTTCTTGTTGTCATCTCGTGTCTCCGGGTGGTGGTTGCTTATTGGTAGTTGTGTATATGACGTTTTCACTGTCGGTGTCGCTCGTTGGAAGCCTCTGCGTGAAATTGTAAACCACTTACTCCTTCATGACATCCGATGACTTACTGCTGCTGCCACTCTTTTCATCGGTATCATCTGAACGAACTGGTAGAATCTTTGGTGGAATCGACCCTTTATTTATACCAGTTTCATTTATATCACTGTCTGACATTTTTATTACCTCCCATTATGTAATATTTATTGAAACGAACATAATTGTACTTATCACCGCTAATATGAAAAAGACCGCCGCAGAGATATTAAGTCCTTCGGTAATTTGTGCAAATCTATTTTTCTTAGCCGGCGCATCAGAATCTTTATTCAGAAAGTATCTATTGATCAATTCCAATTGCTCATCGCAAGCAATGGGCGCAGACGACATCAGTGGTATGCTTGCGATAGCCGGACACAAGGTTCTGATAGCCAGAGAGCATCACATCGGCAAAAGACATAAAACGTGCGACACCTATTTCTCTGAAATGTTCCTCAAATTCAAAAGCGAAGTCGAGTCCGTGCTAAAAAAGGCACTCGACGCGTCCGGTTACCAGATTGACGACCTCCACATCGAGGAATCCACACACGCCGATCTTGCATCGTCGCTTTCGTTCAGACTGGCATCGGAATACCGGCAAAGTCCGGCAGCCATCGCTGATGCCATCGCTGATGTGATCACGATCCCGAGAGACTCGCTGGTCGGAGACGTGCAGG
>DAOURL010000183.1 GCA_030625165.1 Methanosarcinales archaeon
TGACCCCAGAAGAGGATAAAATATTGGAAGAAGGATTGAAAGAATTCGAAGCAGAAAAAACTATCTCGCTAGCTGACTTAAAGAGGGATCGACGTGGAATTTGAGGTCAAATTAAGCAATAGAGCATATAAATTTTTGAAAGGTATAAACAAACCAGTTTACGACAGAATAATAAAAAAGATAGAGAAGTTATCCGAAGATCCCTTTTCCACAGATGCAAAGAGAGTAATAGGAAGAGAAGAAAAAGCATTCAGAGTTAGGGTTGGGGATATAGAATACTATATGTGGTCTATTTCGATAAAGAAACAATTCTAATTGTAAACATAGACAAAAGGTCAAAGGCATACTGGTAAGTCCGTGTTGGGAATGATCCTTACTTCTATATCCACTGCATCGCCCCGCGAATCGGCGGCGGCACGGATCCGCGTCAGAACCGCCCCGACCTCATTATGGAGAACACGAGCCCCATACCGAGAATGCCTGCGATCACGAATCCGATGATGCCGAGCACAGGAACCCCGCATACAAACGGTTGCATGCCCGACTGTATGACGAGCGCAGAAGCGATTATGAGCGCAGAGATGATCATGCTCGAAGCGATGCGGTTGCTCATGACGTCAAGTTCCGAAACTATGTGGTCGAGCCCGTGGTGCTCAAACTCGAGGCGCAGCGTCCCCTTCTCAGCCCGCAGGAGGATCTGGTCTATCCTGTGCGGCAAGCCACGCACGAGCCGCCCGAATCCGGGTATCATCCGTAGCCACTCCCTTACGATCCGTTTCGGGTGCATGCGCTCCATTACCAGATCGTGTATGAACGGCTTCGCCAGATCCTGAAGATTGTAATCCGGATCGAGTTGCGAACAGACCTCCTCTTCGATCATCAACGCCTTTGAGAGGAGTAGGAGGTTGGATGGAACGTTTCCATGATATACCAGGATCATGCTGATCATTTCACGCATCATAACACCGGTATTCACATACCGAAGCGACATCCCGTAGTATTTGGTGATCATGTTCGATATCTCAAACCTGAATTGCGGGAGATCGATCTCATTGTAGTCGATGATGCCGATATGCGCAAGCACCTCGATCACGGAATCGGCATCATTCTCTGAAAGTGCGATAAAGAAGTCCACAAGATCCGCTCTGATCACCTGGTCGAGATGCCCGATTATCCCGAAATCGATAAACGCAACGACATTGCCTTCCATCACAAGCACATTTCCAGGGTGCGGATCCCCGTGAAACGTCCCTTGCAGGAATATCTGTTTCAGAAACGAAGTCGCGAAATTGCGGGAGATGATTGTGCGATCCATGCCCGCTTGCTCGATCGCTTCGAGATCGGATGCCTTGATGCCGTCGATGAACTCCATCGTCAGCACCTGCCATCTGGTGTAGTCCCAGTAGACCAACGGGATCTTCACAGTCGGGTCATCGCTGAAGTTCTCCCGGAGTTCGTCTGCGTTCTGCGCCTCGAGCGTGTAGTCGAGTTCTGCGCGTATGATCCGCTCGAACTCGGATATGACGCCGACCGGATTTAAGGCTCTCACCTCCCTGATGTGCTGATCCGCGAAGTGTGCGAGATCGCGGAGAATCTGAAGGTCGGAGTCGATGACCTCCCTGATACCAGGACGCTGCACCTTCACAACGACCCGGTCGCCACCCGGCAGTGTGGCGAGATGCACCTGCCCTAAGGACGCCGATGCATACGGCTCGCAGGAGAATGTCGCAAAGATCTCATCGATCGGCTTTCCGAACTCCTCTGTGACGATGCGGCATGCCTCATCATGGCTGAATGGCGGCACCGTGTCCTGCAACTTTTCGAGCTCTTTTATGTACTCTTTCGGGAGAATATCGTATCGTGTGCTCAAGATCTGCCCGAACTTGATGTAGGTAGGTCCGAGTTCCTCAAGCATCAGTCTCAGCCGCTCCGGGTCTGAGAGTTCCGGATACACCTTATGCGTCCCTGAGACACGGTCCTTCACTGACCGTACAGGGTGGAGATTGAACCGGTCAACCAGATATCCGAAACCGTACTTGATCGCAACGTTCGTGAGCGTTCGGTACCGGCGAACCTGTCTTTTACTGATTCTCCGCATCATCATTGCTTAATCTGTCGTGATGCTACATAATGCTTGGCGGTGCCGGATGCAGGTGCAGTTTCAATCCCGCTCTGGTTTTCTGATGCGTTGCGACTTATGAGATATGTATCAAAAAGCACGATATTTGCGACATGATGAAGGTGTGTTTTTACAGGTTAATTATCGAGATTGTTCCAAGGGATGTTGATATTATCTACATCTTCCCACCAGCCCCATTCTTGTAGGAAACACTCCGAGTCTGGTTTGTAATCGTCCCATACAGCATAGATATCTTTATAATCGGTCAAAGTATCCCAACCATACCCCGCTTGGTAATAGCTCATGTCATGATAATATTTACCATTTTTTGAATAATAGACCTCGTCACGTCTGTGAGAAGATGGTGGAAATGCCCAATAACAAGAGGTGCATTCGTATGCGGTGTATTCACCATCATACATTATCATTATCCATGCGTGACCTTCCCCATAGTAATTCTCACCACATCTGATAAATACATCGCACCCAGCGTTCCTGAGGTCATGTTCCATCTGAGCTGCCATCTCCGAACAGTCGTGATTCTCACGGGTGTAACGAGTATCATGGTTCCAATGGTACCCATTCAGGTATTTCTCAAGACTACGTTCGGTAAAAAAGGGATATGCAGTGTTGTTAACATAGTAATTATCTGGAATTGGGCATGCCTCTGGTGTTGGCGTTGGCGTTGGTTCCGGAGTTGGTGTAACCGATGCAAGTGTGACGATCTGGATCGGTGTAGGCATCGGTTCGGGTTCAACAGTCGTTGATGGAGTGTATTCCATGCAACAACTAGTCGCTATTATCATCGCTGCTAATAGCAATATAGTTATTTGTTTCATTTATATATCCTACTTTATATATCATCGTATCCATTATCACAAATTATATCGCTGGCGATCCTAAAATTCCTGCTTTTTGGCAGCATTCCACCCTGACGCGCCTGCCAGTAAACCCCTGCTTGAATATCGGTCTCGGATTCCCCCGCTTTGAATCATACACCGTATTAACCATTATGCTGTGAGTATCATAAGACTTCGCATCGGCGCGTCCGAGAGCACAGTCTCCCACCAGTCTGCGAAACTTGCGGGATTGCGCGGGGTTGAGATCACGCCTGCTGGCAGGAAGAAGCAGATCGCACTCACATTGAGCGGCAGGGTGCTGCTGAAATGCACAACCTTTTTAACCAATGTTCGATCAAATGATTAATT
>DAOURL010000003.1 GCA_030625165.1 Methanosarcinales archaeon
GTCCTCGACAGCGGGGATTCCCAGCGGCCTCTTATCGCCATTTGGCTTCGGGATATAGACGCGCAAGACTGGTTGAGGCTTGTACTGCTTTGCTTTGAGCCTTGCCACCAGATCTGCGATATTCTCATCCAATGCTTTCGCATATTCTCCTACTGTTACTCCGTCAATTCCGGGAGATTTACCTCTCTTTAACTCCCTGTAACAATCTTTTAGGAAATCCTCTGTAAGCAAGTGTGCTAATGACGTAAACTTGCATTTTGGATCTTCCTTAGCTTTTGTAGCTATAATTGCTATAGCTTTTAGAGTTTTGGACATCAGTTTTGTTGTCATCTACATTCCACCTCAGGGTGTGGTAGATGTGCCCCTGGTGTCCAGCGCACTTCTGTCAGCCCCTTCCCTCCACAGGAGTTACCCTGCTTCAACGGTAATATGGGCTGATCCGACTCCCAGTATGCCATTTGCGAGGTCTCACCGTTCATAGGCTTGACATCGCATACTCCTGCTCCTGTACGGGGTGCAAGGAGAGTACATTGGGTCTCCCGAGTTCCCATAGTCACCGTTTGATACCATGCTACGGTCTTAGACCCCGCTGGACTCACATCACCTCGCAATGTCCCAGAGCTCCCTGCTAGATTCCAAGACCGGAGGATTGGACTAACGGTGGTGTGAATGCTGCCTTCCGTTACACGAAAAACGTCGGCTTCCAGGATTGTCGAAATTTCGGGGCTCATAACCTTCACCTTTCGATTGCGGCCTAGTATCCCGTTCCCCCGGCCTCACAACAGTCTGTTACCAGACTGCGTGCGGGGTTCGGTTCTGAGGTGGTGGCTAGCCTTTCCTCAGGCTGGATTTTCACCAGCTGGCGAGTATGGATTTATCTCGGCACTCTCGTGCCATTCGTCCATTCGTGAAATTCGTGATAAAAACTGCCAGAAATAGACTAAATTCATGATAAACCCCTCGAAACCAAAGTGGGGTGAGCTCTAGTAAATAACCGGTATGACTGGTCATTTTTGCGCTGCAACGCGAGATACCAAAGACCCGATTTTTAGACATTGCCCGGATTATGCAAAACCCGCGGTCTCAAAACCCTTATATGCCATCCCCCAGAAGAGTAAACCAGACTTGGGTTGGGGGATGATATGCAATTCCTGACCGACTGGAACCCGGACTATTACACTTGCACAGAACCATGACCCTGAGAAGAACAAAGATCGTCTGCACTACCGGACCAGCCACTGAATCCGAGGAATCCCTGCGCCAGCTGATCGGACACGGTATGGATGTCTGCCGGCTCAACATGTCCCATGGCACGCATGAGTGGCACGCGAGACAGATACGCATGGTACGGGCACTTTCGCAGGAGCAGAACCGTGCTGTAGCCATCATGACGGATATCCAGGGTCCGAAGATCAGGACATCCCGGGTGCAGGGCGGAAGCGTCATTCTACGCGCTGGAGATGATCTGACCATCCATTCCAGCGATATAATCGGGGATGAGTGTCATATCGGCGTGAGGTATCCGCTCTTTGCTAAAGAGGTATCCGAGGGTCAGACGATCCTGATCGATGACGGCAGGATCAGGATGGTGGTCGTGGAAACCGATGGTGCGTGTGTCGAGGCGAAGGTCGTTGTCGGAGGAGTTCTCACCGATAAGAGGGGTGTAAGCGTCCCGGATGCACATTTTTCGGTACCGAGCGTCACTGAAAAGGACAAAAAGGATCTCTCATTCGGAATAAAGCACGATGTCGATTACATCGCGGTTTCATTCGTGAGAAGCGCGTCTGATATCTCCGGCGTCAAGCAGATGATCCATGAGCAGGGGGCAGATATCCCGGTCATTGCCAAAATCGAGACGAAAAAGGGGCTTGACAATTTTTCAGAGATACTGAAGGTGGCGGATGGTATCATGGTGGCGAGAGGGGATCTCGGAGTCGAGATTCCGATCGAAGAGGTGCCGATTACGCAGAAGAGGCTCATCAAGGAGTCCAATGCATCAGGCAAGCCTGTTATCACCGCAACCCAGATGCTCGAATCGATGATCCATGATGCGATCCCGACCCGCGCCGAGGCGACAGACGTCGCAAACGCCATACTGGACGGGACTGATGCGATCATGCTCTCAGGGGAGACCACGATCGGGGACTATCCGATCGAGAGCCTTGTTATGATGGACCGGATCGCAAGAACGACCGAATCTGCGGGCTGGCGGGTGCGCATGGAAGCAGACGCCGATGCGACCGGACTCTCGATAAAACGCAGCATCGGGCGCGCCGTCTGCCAGCTTGCATGCGATCTGAATGCCGCAGCGATCATCACCACCACGTACTCGGGAAGCACGGCAACGGTCGTCTCGATGTACCGCCCGGAAACTCCGATCATCGCGATAACACCGGACGAAGCGACATTCCGCAGACTTGCACTTATATGGGGCGTTACCCCACTGATAATCCCTACAGTGGAGACGACTGATGAGGCGATGGATGCATCGGTGCGATCTGCGATGGACGCCGGGTTCGTGAAGGCAGGGGACCGGGTGGTGCTCACGACAGGGGTGCCGATCTTCGTTGCCGGAACCACCAACCTGATCACGGTGAGGGTGGTGGAGTGAGGATGCAGGAAATGTTTTATATTTAGCTTCATCAGAGAGGTAACAGGTGGATAAAATGGATATGACTGAGGTCGAGAGACGGTTGCTCGGATTGGATGATGAGATCCATGATCTTCTGCGATACATCGCTATATCTAAAGAACGAGATATAGAGGTCGAACTTGAGAACTATGAAGATATGAAGGAAACGATATCAAGGAACTTGAAAGAACCGTTGGATCCCACTGCTGAGATTGGAAAGATGCGGGAGAAGCGATATCTGGTGCAGTGATGAAACTCACGATCGACAGTGATGTGCTTGTTTATGCTTTTGTCAAACCCACTAAAAAGATATATAAGGAGCAGTTTGAGGAATTTGCAGCTTTGCATGATAAAGCGGATCGTATATATAAAGGTGTGATCAGGGGCGACCACGAGTTGGTAATTCCTTCAACGGTTTTAATAGAAGTTGCGATTGTCATGAGCAGAATGGTGGGCAGTGATATCGCTAAAGCGGTTTACGAGAGGCTAAAGGGACACACCACTGAAATCCTGTACCTGAACGAAAATTTTACGACATATTGTGTAGACCGGGGGATTAAAACTCATTTAAGTGGATTTGATACCGTTGTTTTCTCCTGTGCCGATTATATGGATTCCGAGTTCATAACGAATGACCGACGTCTCTTTCGCAACGTTAAAAAGCACCATCCGGGCACAAAGATGCACCTTCTGAGGGAGATGGATGCTGATGAGATTGAATACCTGAGCATGGTGTAAAGGCGTGACTAATGGTTGCAGTCACCCTGCAGATGGATTTTGCGTAGAGTGAGTTTATGGGAAACCAACGCGTGGTTTTGAGATTTTTGTACCAGGCAAACGCCATAGATAAATACGAATAGTGCTTATCATTCTGTATGGCTGAGGAGACGCCCAGACTGGAGATATTCGGGGATTCACCGACAACAGAAGATGGGTTGGGCTTTGACGATTATGCAGATATTCTTCTGGAGTTGATAGGGAATTTTGATGTAAGGAGCCCTCTGACCATCGGTATTCATGGAAGATGGGGTAGTGGGAAGACAAGCTTGATGAGGATGGTTGAGGCGAAGTTTGGAGATGACGAGGGTGTTAAGACGATCTGGTTCAATGCATGGGCTTATGCGGATGAACCGATCGGACTTGCATTGTTGCAACAGATATTAAATGAGTTCCAAAAGGAAGAGAAGTTAACAGTTAAAGGTATAAGACTGCTTGGAAACATTGGCAAATTGGGCACTGACGCCCTCTTAAGAAAAACCACAACGATAACCCTTAAAGAAGCGGAAAATCTTTTTGAGAGTAGCGTTGGGATAAAAAGCACTCTCAGAGATGATTTTGAATCCGCAATAGATGAGTGTTTGGAAGATGGCGGGAGGTTAGTTGTTTTCATCGACGATCTGGATAGATGCCTGCCGGAGAAGACAATCGAGATTCTTGAGGTGATAAAGCTCTTTTTAGACGTTCCAAAGTGTATATTCGTGATTGGCGTGGAGAAAGAGGCGATCGAGAGGGGAATTTAGGTAAGATACAAAAGCAAGGAGCAGAAAATACCGATCAGCGGACAAGATTATATAGAAAAGATAATTCAGATTCCTTTTGTCCTTCCGCCCATCAGAGAAGATGATATGGCGGATTTTATCGAAAATTTGGGTATTGGGGAACAAGAAAAGGGATATGTAACAATCGTTGCAAAATACACTGGATGCAACCCTCGGAAAGTGAAGCTGTTCTTGAATGTCCTTAGAATACGACGGGCGATTGCGGAAAGGACAGGAGGGGGGATTGAGCCTGATCTGTCTGCGAAACTCTTCGTCTTCGAATACGTTTTTCCGGAGTTTTACAGGGATGTTGTAAAGTACAAGGGTGGAGATCTTCTCTGCAAGTTAGAACGGCTTGCAAAAGGGGATTATGACGAAAAATTGAAAGAAGAATTGGAAAACTCTGAACTCCTGAGGAAATATCATGAAGATGGGGATTTGAGTATCTTATTGAGAGATGAGCCGTTCTTCTGTGGAATCGATATTGAACCATATATCCACCTCTCAGGAACTGAAGCGTTTCAGGAAATTATAGTGTATAATGAATTTATACTGAATGAGTTGTTCTGTGGGGATTATATGAAAATGGATCAAGCTGTGATTACGATTAATGGAATGCCGGATTCAGAGAAACAGCAATTTTTGAAAGGTGTTATATCAAAATTAAAAGATGGGGCTTGGCGTGTGCGTGAGAATGCCGCAGAGGTTCTTGGGTCGATAGGCGATGCAAGAACGGTTGAAGCACTGATTGGAGCGTTGGAGAATGGAGATGAGGATGAGTCTGTGCGGGGGGCTGCTGCACGGGCTCTTGGACATATAGGTGATGCAAGAGCGGTTGAAGCACTGAAATATGTGTTGAAGGATGAAGATGCTTTGGTGCGTTGGAATGCTGCAGAGGCTCTTGGAGGAATAGGTGATGCAAGAGCGTTTGAAGCACTGATTAGAGCGTTGAAGGATGTAGATTGGCGTGTGCGCGAGAATGCTGCACGGGCTCTTGGAGGAATGGGTGATGCAAGAGCGTTTGAAGCATTGGAAGAAGTGTTGGAGGATGAGACTGCGTCTGTGCGCGGGGCTGCTACATTGGCTCTTGGGATGATGGGTGATGCAAGAGCGGTTGAAGCATTGGAAAAAGTGTTGATGGCTGATGATGACGTGTCAGTGCGTGGAAATGCTGCACTGGCGATTGAGTGGGTGGGTGGTACAAGAGCGGTTGAAGCACTGATTGGAGCGTTGAAGGATGTGGATAGGCATGTGCGTGAGAATGCTGCAGAAGCTCTTGGGGATATGGGTGGTACAAGAGCGGTTGTTGCATTGGAAAAGATGTTGAATGATGATGACGCACTTGTGCGTAGGATCGTTGTAACGGCCCTTGGGAAGATAGGTGATGCAAGAGCGGTTGAAGCACTGGAAAAAGCATTGAAGGACGAGGATTTTGTTGTGCGTGAGAATACTTCATGGGCTCTTGAAGAAATCAAAGCCAAACAAAATCAGTGACGAGGTGCTTCCGCCCCCCCCACCGGCATGCAACACCCCGTCTGTGAGAATTGTTGACCGAGCGGCGGGCGCATCCCACCCCGAATCCTTGGCACGCAATCCAACCCCCACGCTGCTCGCGTATCCCCCCCATCCCACCCCTGCCCGGCAGCAACCCGGCATCGAATAGCGGAATCGGGCACACCGTCTGCCGGTGGGCATATACCCCACGCCGGCTTCGTGAAGGCAGGGGACCAGGTGGTGCTCACGACCAGAGTGCCGATCTTTGTTTCCAGAACTACGAATCTGGTCAGGGTTCGTGTGGTGGAATGAGAACGGAAAACGGGCAATGTCGACTTTCCCAGTGAAATCGCCATGCCATTAGATTCTACCGCAGAGTGCGCAGAGCCACGCAGAGGACTTACGCAGCCTTGAAACTCTGCGCCCTCTGCGTTCTCCGCGGTGATAAATCACTTGATTTTCAGACAGTGCCCGAAAAACGAATCCCCGGTTTTCGAGATTTTTGTACCCAAATGACCACATCTCATCCACCTGAACCATATACATTAAATATAGTCGTCACCGTAATACAACACCCTGCACCAAGACGTTGCATACTGCCGGGGTGGCAGAGCGGACTAACGCGGCAGGCTCGAGACCTGTTGTTCCCTTGGAACACTTGGGTTCGAATCCCAACCCCGGCGTAACCCAAATGTCCTAAAGGCACTGTCTGAAAATCTGAAGTGTTTTCACTGGTACTTTCAGATAGTGTCGCTGCGGCGATACTAACATATTCCGTGATAAATAATCATACTAAAATAACCAGATATTCGATGCGGCACCCGGGCAAGTTTGTAGTCCGTTTTATGGAAAGCCTTATATACCGGACGTATCACACTATAAATTGAGCAATTCATTGAGAAACTCGTTTTTTCGGTTATGAGGTGCTTCTAATGGACGATAATATACTAAAAGGTACGACCACTATTGGATTAGTTTGCAAGGACGGCGTTGTTCTCGCAAGTGAGCAGAGAGCAACGATGGGATATCTCATCGCGAGCAAGGATGCACAGAAGATATATAAGATCGATGATACCGTCGGCATGACCACAGCAGGCGCTGTCGGTGATGCCCAGCGGCTTGTACGCGTCATCTCGGTGGAATCGAGTCTGCACAGGATGCGGACGCACGAGCCGATGACGGTCAAGGCAATGGCAAACCTGCTCTCAACCGTGCTCGGTGCACAGCGGATGATGCCGTTTTATGTCCAGCTCCTGCTCGGAGGCGTGGACAAGACCGGTCCACGCATCTACTCACTGGACGCGCTCGGGGGGAGGCTTGAGGAGCGAAAAGCGGTATCCACCGGATCAGGATCGCCGATTGCTTACGGAATACTTGAGGATCGATACAGGGAAGACATCACCACCGACGAGGGCGCCGATCTCGCGGTGCGTGCACTACACAACGTTATGAAGCGGGACTCGGCATCCGGGGATGGGATCGATGTGATAATTATCACAAAAGACCAGTATACCCAGATGCACGGGGACGATATCAAGAAGAGAATCGGCGAACTGGGGAATTAATGGGTATAGAAGAGACACTGTCTGAATTAAGGCAGCGGATACGGAAGAATCTTCCGGTTGGAGTGACGATCTCGGACGTGGAGTTTGAGGGTCCCGAACTGGTGATATACACGAAGGAGCCGCGGAAACTGGCAGACAACGGCGAGATCGTGCGGTCGATTGCGAAGGATGTGCGAAAGCGGATCGTGATACGTCCTGACAAAAGCGTGCTGTACGATCCTGATGATGCGACCGCTGCAATCGAGAAGATAGTGCCTGCAGATGCAGGCATCACAGACTACTGCTTTGATAGCGATACCGGAGAGGTTATGATCGAGGCAGAGAAGCCAGGGCTCGTTATAGGACAGCACGGATCAATGCTTCGTGAGATTACGAGACACATCGGCTGGACGCCAAAGGTCGTGCGCACCCCGCCGATCGAGTCGTCGACGATAAAGAACGTCAGGCATGTGCTGCGCGAGAGTCTTGACGAGCGCAAACAGATCCTGCGGGAACTCGGGGAGAAGATCCACCGCAGCATCACGTCTCCTGATAACTGGATACGCGTAACAGCACTCGGAGGTTGTAGGGAGGTTGGACGGAGTTGCTTCTTGTTGTCAACTCCGGAAACGAGAGTATTGATTGATTGCGGAATCAATGTGGGCGCTGATGACAACGGCGGCACACCATACCTGTACATCCCTGAAGTCTCCCCTATCACTCATCTCGATGGTGTAGTTGTGACACATGCACATCTCGACCACTGCGGGCTTGTGCCGCTCTTATTCAAGTACGGGTACCGTGGTCCTGTGTATGCCACACCCCCCTCCCGCGATCTGATGGCGCTTCTGCAGATCGATTACATCGATGTCGCGAACAAGGAAGGAAGGCGGATCCCGTATAGCTCGGATATGGTCAGGGAAGCGCTCAAACACACAATAGTTCTCGATTACGGGAGCGTTACCGATATCGCGCCTGACATGAAACTGACACTCCACAACGCAGGACACATCCTCGGATCAGCGGTCGCTCACTTCCACGTCGGTGATGGTTTGCACAACGTGGTATTCACTGGCGACTTCAAGTACGAAAAGACGAGATTGTTCGACAGCGCTATCAATAATTTCCCGAGAGCGGAGACCGTGATCATGGAGGCGACTTATGGCGGTCCGAACGATTTCCAGCCTCCGCGGAATGTTGCAGAGAAGAACATATCAGAGATCGTGAAGAGGACTGTCGAGCGCGGGGGCAAGGTGCTGATCCCTGCTTTTGCGGTCGGGCGAAGTCAGGATGTGATGCTGGTTCTCGAAGAGGCGATGCGGAAGAAGAGGATCGAGCAAGTTCCGATATATTTGGACGGCATGATCTGGGAGGCAACAGCGATCCACACCACGCATCCTGAGTATCTGAACAGCGATCTGCGGAATCAGATCTTCCACAAAGGGATGAATCCATTCCTTGCGGATTGTTTTGTCAAGGTGGATTCGCAGAAGATGCGCGAAGATCTTTTGAGCAATATCGATCCCGCGATTATCATCTCGACCTCGGGAATGATGAACGGCGGTCCGATCATGGAATATCTCAAGGCATTTGCACCAGATGAGAAGAGCACTCTGGTATTTGTCGGCTATCAAGCCGAGGGGACTGTAGGACAGCGCATCCAGAAGGGGCGGACCGAGATACCGATAACAAGGAGGGGCGTGTCCGAGTTGCTCAAGATCAAACTCGAGGTCTGCACGATCGATGGGTTTTCAGGGCATTCGGACCGGAACCAACTGGTAAAATACATCAAGAACATGCGTCCGAAACCGGAGCTTGTGATGACTGAGCATGGTGATGAGAGAAACTGCTTGAGTCTTGCAAGTGCGATTTATAACAAACATCACATCAAAACTCAGGTGCCGAAAAATCTCGAGACCGTGCGAGTGGCGTGAGCCGATTTTTTCCGATTCTTTCACACGATTTTTTCACAAAAAATCGAGTAAAAACTGCCCTTCGGGTCGGAAACAAGTTTTTGAATGCGGAGCACCAGCGGAACCATCAAACCTTTGTGGAAAGTTTGCGAGTGAAAAAACCGGAGTATAACCCGAAGGGCAGTTTTTGATCAAACTTTTGTGAAAAGTTTGGTGAAAAGTTTGGGTTACACAAACTCGATCGCTTTTGACGGGCAGGTTACGATACAGACATCGCACAGGATCTTGTTCTGCCCGAACCGCCTGCATTCGCCGACATTCTTCGAAGTGACGACACCACCTGCCACTTCGAGGATCACCTTATCGTTGGATGGTGCAAGCCCGAGAGCCGCGCCGTGCGGATCATTGGCAACGTTTACTGGGCAGGCAACGACGCAGTTCCCGCATCCGAAGCATAGCTCCTCATGGATGACCAGACCGGTCTCGGTAGCGCCGCTCACTGGCGCAAGCAGCGATTGCAGCTCCTGCAATTGGCTCTCGTACCCGCTCTCGTAGAGCGGCGGGCAATCAGCGATCTCGGATTCGCCTGACAGAAGCGAACTTGCGAACGCCATGCACGTGGGCTTTTCGCACTCCTTGCAGTTCAGTTTCGGGAGTAACTGGTAGATTTCCATGATACTTACCATTGCATCTCATCTCCGCGGATCATCGCATACAGGCGATACCTTAATATTCTATGAACGTTCAGTATCACCTGCGCATGACTTAAACATAGCGCGAGGTGTAAGTTATGGAGAAAACAAGGAACTTTGTACTGCGGGACAATGGTGGCAGCGAACATGGTGTCTTTTCGGGAAAGCAGCCTCGACAGGCAGCGCTTAAGGTTGCGAATCGGGTTGGCAGTACCAAAGCCAATCCTACACGGATAATGCTACGTGAACGCGGCACAAAAAAGGTACACATCTTTGAGGGGTGGAGGGAACAGGTTAACGCTCCAAAGAACAAGCCGGACTGGATGCCAGATAAGATATGGAAGCCAAACGTCAGGAAGATCGGCATCGAATCGCTCGAGGACGTCTGAGCGATTCTGTTTTTATTTTTTGATTATTCTGTAGTTTTTATATTTTCCTATATATTCGTTTATTCGTGGATGCGCAAGCAAAGGCGCAGCCATCCCTTGGTGCCGATTTTATGCCAACAGCTTCGCTTGCACTCACAGTCATGAACTCACGCGTTTGGGTAATAGCACGAATTCAGATAAGTTATTCCCTAACAAGCCCTGAGCATGTTCAAAAAGCCGAGCTCCAGATTCATTCATCCCCATTCTCAACGCCGATCACTGCAAAGAACCGTTTCACCACCACTTCTTCTGAGATCTTCATCAGTGCCTGCCTATCCCTTGCGTCGCTGAAGACTCCAAGCGGGATCTGGGCGCCAGCCATTGTTGAGTGCCCTCCTGCCGAACCGGTCTCCCCGAACGCGTCCTGCATCGACTTGCCAAGATTCAGCCGGACATCATTGCTTCTTGCAGAGATGTATATCTGGTCCTCGCCGATCCCGTATACAAGAACAGTTGTGATCCCCTCAAGGTTCAGCAGATAGTCGGCTGCCTGTGCAAGCGCATCCCGATCCCGTAGGATCCCTACATTCGTGATCAAGTAACTGCCCTTGATCTTCCGGTTAATTATCGCCTCCCCGAACACGTCCAGCGTTTCTGCGGAAATGGCTGGCGTTTCGATCATGTTTAGGATATCATGGTCTGCGAGAGGATAGAGAAGTGCAGCCGCAGTCAGATCGATCGGATTGGCATTCCGTTTGAATCCGAGTGTGTCGGTGCGGATGCCGTATAATAGCGCGGTCGCAAGATCCTTGCTGATCGGAATATCGAGTTCCTGGAGATATTTCGTCATGATCGTTGCTGTAGCTCCGGCATTCGGGCGTATATCTATATACTCAGCATGTACCGCCTTCATCTCGGCAGGATGATGGTCGATGATGATAGTAACATCAGAATCCTTCGGGAGCAGGTTGTTCTCCCCTGGCATCGAACAATCGATAAGCGCAATCTTCTTGAAATCTTCAAGAGAATGTGCTTTCGGTTCATCGAGTTTGCATATATCGATTTGGAGCAGATTTATGAATGCCTTGTTCTCCTGGTGACCGATCTCGCCCCGGTACAGCATCTCGGATTCGATACCAACGCTCGCAGCAATCGTTTTTAGGGCAAAAGCACTGGACATGGCATCCGGATCCGGATTGTCGTGAACCACGATGGCAAGTTTCCCTTTACCGATCGAGCGCAGGATATTAAGGACGTTCGAGGCATGTCTGGCAGATTCCACGCGGTCGAGTATCCGCAGCGTAGCATCGGAAACGACCCTTGGCGGCATGATCACGCTGTCAGCCCCTGCCTCTATAAGTTTGGTCTTTGCGATGCTGTTTGGTGCACGTGCAATCACCTGAATGCCCTCTGATGCCTGCTTTATGGTAATGATTGCGTTTTCGTTTGCGGAAACGTCAGAACTCAAGATCAGCGCCACTTCAACGCTCTTGATATCGATCGGATCGAGCAGACCAGGGTCGTTGAGATCGCCTACGATGGCTTCAAACTCCTGTTCCTTGAGTGTCTCAACCTTCCCAGCATCCCTGTCGATCAGTACAACCGTCTTGTTCCGATTCACAAGTTCTCTGGCAACCGCTGACCCGATGTTACCGCTGCCTATGACAAGATACGGTGATTGCAATTTCTTATCGCCATTCGTCGCGCTTTTATGTGGGTCTGATGTTTTTTTGGAGTCGGTGATACTGAGACCTCCACGAATATCGGATGTCTGAAGCGTATAAGCACTTTTCGCCATGATTACGAGACGTTCATCATACATAATCCTATCGACGATGTAGGGGGCTGATAAGTTGCGTGATGCCATTGGTATTTACGATTTTTCCACAACCATTGTACCAGAGTAATCCAGACAAACCCCTTTTGAACGTTAACATTAATACGGTATAAAGCGATGCTTCTGGAAAGAGGATTTGAAAAATGGCAACGATACACAGACCAAGAAGAGGGTCACTTGCATTCAGCCCGAGAAAAAAAGCAAAAAAACCGATCGCACGGATACGATCGTGGCGGACCGATGGAAAAGAGCCGAAGCTACAGGATTTTGCAGGGTACAAGGCAGGAATGACCCATGTGCTAATGATCGACGACCGTCCGAACAGTATTACAGCAGGTATTGAGATATCGGTGCCTGTAACGATCATCGAGACTCCTGTCATGCGCGCTGTTGCGCTGCGTGCCTACACAGACAGAGGGTACTATGGGATGAAAATGATTACAGAGGTGTGGGCAGACCGTGATAACGATAACATTGAACGCGCTCTTGAGGAGGGTACGGTACGCGAGATCCGTGCGGTCGTCCAGACCATGCCGCATCTCGTGTCAGGGATTCCAAAGAAGACACCTGACGTGATGGAGACGCTGATCGCTGGCGGGGACGTTGCCGCACAGCTCGAGTACGGAAGATCGATTCTCGGGAAGGAGTACCAGATGGCAGACCTCTTTGCTGAAGGTGTGTTTGTGGATGTTGCCGCGATAACCACCGGAAAAGGGACGCAGGGACCTGTGAAGCGATGGGGTGTGCAGCTGCAGAAGGGTAAGCATAGCCGTACCGGAAAGAAGCGACACATCGGAAACCTTGGTCCATGGACCCCGCATTATGTGCGGAGAACTGTGCCGCTGATGGGGCAGACCGGGTACTACCAACGCACCGAATTTAACAAACGGATCTTAAAGATCGGATCTGATGGGACTGAGGTGACTCCGGATGGAGGATTCATAAACTACGGCATCGTCAGAAACGGGTACGTGATGATTCGTGGAAGCGTTCCTGGTCCGTCGAAGCGATTGGTCCGGATGAGACCGCCCATACGCGGCAAGCTGCCATTGGACGCTCCTGCAATCACTTATATCAGCAAAGAATCGCATCAGGGGTGATTTAGATGAAAACTAATGTTTTAAGTTTATCGGGAGACGTTTTACGTGAAATTGATCTTCCGGATGTATTTTCCGAGGCATACCGTCCAGACCTCATCAAAAAGGCAGTCCTTGCCGCGCAGGCAAACCGCAGGCAGCCGTATGGCGTAACAGCGTACGCGGGCATGAGAACCTCGGCGCGCTCGCTTGGATCAGGCAGGGGGATAGCGCAGATCCCACGACTTGTAAACTCAAACCGCGCTGCACGGGTTCCGCAGGCAAAGGGCGGCAGAAAAGCACACCCGCCAAAGGCAGAGAAGGACTGGAGCGAGAAGATCAACCGGAAGGAGCGAAGGTTTGCGATAAGGTCAGCGATTGCCGCCACAACCAATCCGGACCTCGTTGCTGGCAGAGGGCACAGGTTCGAGGCAGATATCGGTCTTCCGATCGTTCTTGAGGATGCGTTTGGGAGTCTGGCAAAGACGAAGGACGTTTGCGAGGTTTTGCAGGCGATCAACCTCTGGCAAGACGTGATCCGTGCCAAGACCGGGAAGCATATCAGGGCTGGCAGAGGGAAACTTCGTGGCAGGAAATACAAGAAGCCAAAGAGCATCCTGATCGTGACATCCGATTACAGCGGCATCGAGAAGGGTGCGCGCAACCTCTCTGGCGTGGACGTCGTGATGTGCGACCGGTTGAATGCCGAAATGCTCGCACCGGGCACACACGCAGGCAGGCTCACGATCTGGACCGAGAGCGCGATTGCGGGGCTGTAAATCTAAGTATGAATCCAGACGACATCGCCGAGTACCTGAAACAGGTGTACCAGAAGGATATCGTAGTAACAGGCACAGGGAAACTCGGCGAGACTGAGGAAGGGCTTAAAGAGTTCGGATACGGAAAACCGCTCCTCATCAGATTCTCAGCAGACGGCGAATCCAAATCCGCAGTCCTCTCGTCCATGCGGACCGAAGGCGGGTTCGGTCATGATCATTTCTCTGACCGGGCGCAGATCCTGATCTGGCAGTATGCAACATTTAACAGACTGCCAGAGCACGTTCGATCGATCGATTGCGGCTATTTCACGCACGATGGCAAACTTAAATCGGCAGGCGATGCGGAGGAGTATTTCCTGCTGATGGAGGAGGTCGAGGGTGTCGAATATTTCCTTGATCTTGAGCGGATCCGAACGGGTGGTGCAACCGAACTGGATATAGCGCGGGCAAGCGCATTATCCGGTTATCTGGCTGACATTCACGCCCGGAAGCATGATAACCGGGAACTCTACGTAAGGCGAATAAGGGATCTTGTCGGGCATGGCGAGTGCATCATGGGCTTGATGGACAGTTATCCTGACGATCTCGACTTTATCACCGGAAAGGAACTTGCCGAGATCGAGAGATCATGTATCGACTGGAGATGGAAGATAAAATCGAGAACAGATCGGTTGTGCATGGTTCACGGAGATTTCCACCCGTGGAATGTGATGTTTCGGGAAGGGACTGACTTTACTGTGCTCGACCGGAGCCGCGGTGAATGGGGCGAGGCAGCAGACGATCTATCGAGCATGACCACCAATTACCTCTTCTACTCTCTTCAGGAACACGGACGGCTGGATCACGACTTCAAAAGGATATACGACCGGTTCATGGAACATTATCTTGCAGAAACAGGAGATTGGGATGTCTTGAAGGTTATCCAGCTCTTCTACGCGTTTCGTGGACTCGTGGTGGCAAGCCCGGTATGGTATCCGAATCTTGACCGCGAGATCAGGGTGAAGCTGTTCAATTTCATAAGAAACGCGCTTATGGATGATGAGTTCGATTATAAGAACGTGAATTCGTATTTTTCGGGATAGTTCTCCTTATAGGGGCACTAAAACCAGTGCCGCGAGTGTCATGCGATCCCATCATCTGTCGACTCAACAAACTCCCCGATCCGGGCAAGTGCCTCCTTTATGTCATCCCTCGATGCAGCATACGAGCACCGCAGGAATCCAGCTCCAGAGTCCCCGAACACATTGCCGGGAACTACTGCCACCCGCTTCTCAAGCATCAGCCGCTCTGCAAATTCATCCGCGGTCATCCCCGTGCCCGCAATCGATGGAAATGCATAGAACGCTCCTTTTCCCCAGAAACAGTCAAGCCCGATCTTGTTAAAGCCGTTGATGATCAGATGTCTCCTGCGGTCGTACTCCCGCACCATCCGCTCCATCTCCGCCCTCCCGTTCCGAAGCGCATCGATTGCAGCAATCTGCGAAGTGCTCGGGGCACAGAGCATGGAGTACTGGTGTATCTTCGTCATCGCTCCGATGATATCACTGCTTCCGAGAGCATATCCGACCCGAAGTCCGGTCATCGCATGAGACTTTGAAAAGCCATTGAACAGAACCGTGTTCGTAATCATTCCGTTTAAGGATGAGAAACAGGTATGTTTTCCGTCGTACGTGAGTTTATCATAGATCTCATCAGAGATGACGATTAAATCGTACTCGGTTGCGACATCTGCAATCTCTTCGAGATCCTTTTTTCCCATTGTTGCGCCTGTCGGGTTATTCGGGTAATTGATCATGATTGCACGCGTCTTTTCCGTTATCTTCTC
Source organism: Methanosarcinales archaeon (assembly GCA_030625165.1). Classification (GTDB taxonomy): domain Archaea; phylum Halobacteriota; class Methanosarcinia; order Methanosarcinales; family Methanogasteraceae; genus Methanogaster_A. Next base: position 15,699 of record DAOURL010000003.1, read on the forward strand.
CTCTATCCGCTCTGCCGTAACCTTGAAATCATTCTCGATGCTTGTGGCAACCGTAACCGGAACTCCGCCGGCAAAGATCACGGTCGGGACGTAAGAGACGTAGCACGGCTCAGAGATGATGACCTCATCGCCACGATTCAGAATCGCACGCATCGCAAGGTCTATCCCCTCACTCACCCCGGTCGTGATCAGTATCTCCTCGTTCGGATCGTAGTGGAGTGAGTGGTCCCGCCGGAACGTGCCCGCGATCTCTTCTCGCAACTCAGGGAGTCCCTGATTGGAGGTGTACGAGGTATGTCCCTGCTCAAGCGCGTGGATGCATGACTCCCTGATATGCCACGGGGTCACAAAATCGGGTTCGCCCACGCCGAGCGAGATCACATCCTCAAGTTCGTTTGCCAGATCAAAGAACCTGCGGATGCCAGACGGCGGCACACTCTGCACCGTGTCTGAGACTCGCATCTGCCTTCTATGCAACAATCGGGAGACGTTCTGCGTGCTCTGTTTCATGCAGGATCACACCATCCTCCTTGTAGGTCTTCAGAACGAAATGGGTGGCAGTACTCTGCACCTGCGGCAGGGTCGCAATCTTCTCTGCGACAAAAAACGCAACCTGCTTCATCGATTTGCCGCGCACGGTGAGCGAGATATCATGATCTCCTGATATCAATCTGACCGATCTAACCTCAGGGAATTTTGAGATGCGGTCTGCAACCACATTGTATCCGGTTTCACGCTCAAGGGATACTGTTATCTCGATGATCGCATAAACAAATCCATTATCTACTTTGTCCCAGTCGATGATGGTCTTATATTTACAGATTGTGCCGTCCCCTTCCAGTTGACGTACACAATCCCTGATCTCCTCATCCGAGCTGCCAGTAAGGGATGCAATCTCGCTAATATCGATTTTCGGATCGTTTTCGATGATCTCAAGTATGTTCTGTGCGAGATCCATCCGTCAGTCCTCTAAGTATGCAGAGTCGTGGCTGGAATCGGTTGGTTCTTTCCACCTGGCGTCCTTGCAGTCATCGCATAGCGATCTCCCATCGACAACGGTCAGATTGTATGAATACTGCCCGCAGGCATCGCACATACCTTCGAAATCTGATGTCAGTAGGGATTCGACCTCGGATTCCATGAGTTCCCGCAGGGTGTCGCTCATCTCAGCGGATACGGTAACGATGTCCTGACTCGTGATGATGCCGATTAAGGTATCGTTTCGGAAGACTGGTAGCCTTCTGATCTTATTCGAGAGCATCATCTGAATCGCGTCGCTCACCGGCGTATTATGGTCAACGGTGATCAACGGGGACGTCATAATCTCAGAAAGCGGTACGGTACTCGGTTTCCTGTCATCAGGTATAATCTTGCGTGAGATGTCGCGCTCGGTTATGATACCGACTGGTTTTCCATCTTCTGTAATGACTACACTTGATCTATCATATTTGATCATCTCCTTTGCGATATTCACCAGCGAGTCGCCAATGTCTGCTGTGATCACGCTTGGTGACATGACCTCTTGCACCGGTCTATCAATGTCCATTTACAAACCTCCTGTTTCTTTGCTACAGCATTGGTGCTGATCGTTATCAAGGTTGCGTCCATCATGCAATAACTCCTTTGCGCCATCTGGAGAGCCGCTCGTCTACCAGAAACCGAAACGCCCGGTCGATGAAGAGCGCAATGAACCCGAGGAGGAGCATGTACGCCATGACGTGGTCCATCTTGTAAAAATGCACCCAGTGCGATATCTTGTATCCGATTCCGGTTCTCGATACGCCAAACATCTCTGCCGCCACCACACACATCCATGCGACACCCATCGCAACCCTGATCCCTGTTGCGATATCAGGGATTGCAGACGGGAACGCAACCTTCCTGATCAGGTCATAATTTCTTGTGCATCCAAGCACCATCGCCGCCTCGATAAGAACCTTCGGCACATTCCGAAATCCCTGGTATGTATTGATCAGGATCGGGAATACCGCCCCGATAAACACGATGGTTCCGGCAGACGTGTGTGTGAGCCCAATAAACGCTATTGCAAAAGGTATCCATGCAAGCGGCGGTATCGGGCGCAGGATCTCTATGATCGGATCGAATATCCGGTCGATCATCCGGAACCAGCCCATGCCAACCCCGAGTGGTATCGCAACGCACATACCGGCAGCCATGCCGATTCCAAAGTGTAGCAGACTGGTCGCAGCATCAGTGATCATAACGTCCCATAGACTGAAAAATGACGCCAGAACATCGGTGAAACCGGGCAGGATGAAGTTGCCCCTCTTTATATGGGGGGCAGTTAGCTGCCATATCACGACCGCAACGCAGAGCGAGACGATCTCGACGCCATATCGCCTGATCGCGGAGATCATGTCACTGGAGTTTGTCGTGCATCTCTTCAAGTGCCTTTGAGTCCTTGCCCATCCGCACCATCAGTTCTGCGATCGCTGCATCGAGGAATACGAGCGCGGTGATCTCGAAGGTGGTGCCAAGCGGTGCAAGTTCTGAGAGTTTCGCATACTTCCCGAGGAGATGCTGCACAAGATAGTCGCCCTTGCCATTCTTTGCCCTGCCAAAGATTCTCACAGTCTTGTCTGCCATTATTCCGAGAGTGGAGTCCGGTTGAGAGGTGACGACGATCAGAGACGCTCCGATCTTCTTTACGACCTGTCCAAGATCGACGATCGAGAGGGTTTCACCGGATCCGCTGATCGCGACCACCACATCGCCTGAGTGCAGCGCTGGCGTTGTCGACTCGCCCACCACATACACGCGCAGTCCGAGATGCATGAGCCGTGTTGCAAATGCCTTACCGACGAGACCTGACCTGCCAGTCCCCATCACAAAGATGTTCTTTGCACCCAAGATCTCATCGAGCATCTCTGAAACCGAGTTGAGATCGAGTTCACTAAGCGCCTGCTCTATGTGCTTTGTCAGTATCTCCATCGATGCGTGCAGGGTTTGGCACTTCGGTACTTCGTTGGTGGTCTCTTCCGGTGTAGCTCTGTTTTTATCTTCAGCCATCTCATTGCCTCCTGTTTACCAGGTCAAAAGCTGTTTCTGATGCTTTCATAAGAATCTCTTCCTCACCATCTACCACCCCCCCCTCCATGAGCACGGCGCCATCGCATATCGTGGTGTCAACGCAGTTTGAGGACGCGTATATCAGGTTCGAGTCGAGGTTGTGAAGCGGCGTCATCCCTGGCAGTTGCAGATCGATCAAGAGCAGGTCTGCTGGCGCACCCTCGGTTATCTCGCCGCCCCCTTCCCCTATGCGCAGGGCTTGTGCGCCATGTTTCGTGACCATCGAAAGCGCATCGCGCGCTGGCATCATGGTCGGCTGGTTCGTTGCTGATTTCTGCGATAGTGATGCGAACTTCGCCGACTCGAGCATGTTTAAATTGTTATTGGATGCGCACCCGTCAGTCCCTATCGAGATGCTGACTCCTGCGGCGCGTAAGCAAGGGTATCTCATCTTCTGCCCGACAGCGAGTTTCATGTTTGAAGTTGGAGTGTGAGCTATCTTAACGTTATGTTTCGCAAGCAGCGATATCTCATTGTCATCGAGCCAGACGCAGTGCGCGGAAACGACATTCGGACCGAGAAATCCGAGCCGGTCGAGGTACTCGACAGGGCGCATGCCATTCTTCTCGATGCAGTCCTTGACCTCCTGTTCGGTCTCCGAAACGTGGATATGGACCAGCAGATCCTCTTCTCTTGCAAACTCTGCGATCCATAGAAGACTCTCCTCTGAGACTGTGTAGATGGCATGAGGACCAAGCGCGGGGATCACCCGATCCGAGTAATCCTTCGTTAGTTTCGTGATCAGTCTTTTATTCTCCCTCTGCGTCCCCTCATCTGACCCGCCTGACCCAGCATCGACATCGATGAAGACGTTACTGATGACGCCGCGTATCCCCATCTCATCGACCGCTTTTGCGCTTTCCAGGGCGTGCCAGTACATATCGTTAAACGTAGTCGTGCCAGTCCGTATCATCTCAAGGCACGCAAGTTTTGTGCCCCAGTAGACGTCTTCCCCGGTCAGTTTCGCCTCCGCTGGCCAGATCCAGTCCTGTAGCCACGTCTGCAAGGGAAGATCATCGGCATACCCGCGAAAGAGTGTCATCGCCGCATGGGTATGCGTGTTCACAAAGCCGGGCACAAGTGCCTTTCTCTTCGCGTCAATAACGGTATCAGCATCATACGCGGCACAGCCGATCTCAGCGATCGCGGCGTCCTCGATGTAGACGTTTCCGTAGTTTTCGGTATCTCTTAAGAGTAGGCTCATCTGATCAGCCTCATGATTATATCTGTGACCATCTCGCGTTTTCCCTCAATATTTCCGATGATCGCCTCATAGCTCAAACCCGGTTCCTGCGCTGCAACACCGTTTGCATAGTTATCGACCGTGCAGAGCGCTGCAACAGGGATTCCTGCCTCGCAGCAGAGGGTTGCCTCGTTTGCCATCGTCATGCCGACGATATCAGCGAACTGCCCAAGAACTCTAATCTCTGCTTTTGTCTCGAATCTGGGTCCATGCGTCTGCACATATACTCCCCCATCCTTTCCGTGGCTCGCCTTGACAATCCTGCTCCGCAACCCCCTATCGAGTTCCGGAACGATATGGCGTATCTCATCGTCGTAGAATGTTAGTGGCATTCCGAAGTTTATGTAGTCGTGCGGAACAACCAGCGCGCCGGGCGGTATCTCCGGATTCAGGCTGCCTGTCGAGCAGACGCATACCACGCCATCCACGCCTGATTCTTTGAGTGCCGATATGTTTGCGCGGTGATTTATCCGGTGCGGCGGCGTATCCATGGCAATGCCGTGGCGCGGCAGGAAGATGGCGTCACTCCCCTCGAAAATCCCCACATCGCCATATTCGGTTCTGACGGTCTCCTTTCTACATTTCCTGCCCTTGAACTCTTCTCCAATCAGATTTGTGCCGGTGATGATACCGAGCATTGAATCATGCTCCGCCGATATCAAGCGCCTTCCTGATCACCTGACTGACCGGTAGTGAGCATATCATGTACCAGACGATCCAGTACTGGATGCCAAGAAAAGCAGGTTCGCCAAGCGATTTTATTCCCCAGAACGGGAACGTTATGGCAAATCCAGGATTGGCTTCGACATACGCCCATGCCCAGAAGAAGAGCGGTAACGAGATGATGCTGATGTATGCCATCGGCTTGAGTTGTTGTTTCATCATCTTGCCCTGATCGCCCATCATGGCAGCACGCTTCTCATCAAGTTTCTTTAATCTCTGTTTGTTCTCTGCGAGTTGCGCTTCCCGATATTCCTTCTGAAATCCCTTCATCTTTTCAGAGAATGTGCGCATCAGTTCCCAGTCGATGGTGTACTTCTGGATGAGCGAGGCATAGAGCCCGGTGAGTGCAGCCATCACGAAGAGCGTGATGTGAATCGGCAGCATATCAGGCAGCGGTCCGAGCAGTGCACCAACGATCCTGGCAACACCGGGTCGGAAGTCCGGTAGCAGCAGCACTCCAAGCAGCATCGATATTCCGAGTGCAAGCCCGATCCGTTCCAGCGTCTCTTTCCATTGCGACATATATGCCGAACTTGTGTGCCGATCTATAAAAAACTGTCGCGATATCGGGGGGACATAACCCCTAAATTTTGTTTCGAAGGGACAATGTCTAAAAATCCGATTATGCCTTAAACGAATCAGATATCGTTGAAAGAAACGCCTTTACATTCTCAGAATCGATCCGGTCGTGAAGCACAATGAGCGTATACGCTTCATCTCCGTGCAAAAATTCGTGTATGACCGAAACGCCATCCATATCAGGAAGTTCATCTGTGGAAAGAGGGATTCCTGCGATATCGGCTATTCCATTTTGCAGAGCATCGATTCCGGCGGCAACGCCAGTGTGGATCATCCGCACACGAAACGGCAGCATCTCCATGAGCCGGTTTACCTCATAAAAAGCTGCTCCCGCGAATACGAGATCGTATGCAGCCGCATCCCCAAAGAGCGTAACCTCGACCGTCTCGCCTGCTTCCATGATCTCGGTCTCGGGAAGGATCTCGATAAACCCGTCCGCGGATGCGAGCGCTGTAATCGCGCCTGAACCCTTGATCACAGGATACGCCATCCCCCGCACCAGCGCTACCGGCAGGAGCTGGTGCCTTCCTGCCGACTGGATCATTGATCCGAGCACAGCCTGCTGCGGTCTCGCTGCTACACCTGCAACGTATCCGAGAACATCGCGTATTCGCGGAGCTACTAAATAATAAAACATGCTCAGCGCCGATGTTGGGAAACCTGGAAGCCCTATGACTGGTTTTTCCATCTTCGCTATTATCATCGGCTTACCGGGCTTGATATTGATCCCATGCGCAAGCACCTCGCCGCACTCCTCGAGGATGCGGGGCATGATGTCCCCGGACCCGGCAGACGTGCTTCCGGATGTGAGGATCAGATCGCACTCTGAAATGGCTTTCTCGAGGACTTCCACCGTCTTTTTTTCGTCATCCGAAACGATCCCGTACGCAACCGGAGTTGCCCCGCATTCGCGCACCGCAGCAGATAGCGTGTGCGCGTTCACATCGTATACTTTCCCCGGATCCATTTTATCGCCCGCAGGGACGAGTTCGTTTCCGGTCGAGATGATCCCGATGCGAAGCGAGCGAACCCGGACATGCGAGACTCCGATGGCTGCGAGAACACCTGCCTCACGCGATCCGAGAAGCGTTCCTTTCGGAAGCACCCGCGTCCCGTCCCGGATGTCGGCTCCTGCCCGCATGACATTCTCATATACGTGGACCGCCCGGTAAATCGAGACCGAAGACGAAGATTCGCCTTCCTTGGTGTACTCGACCATCACGACCGCATCAGCGCCCGCAGGAAGCATCGCGCCCGTGGAGATCTCGGCAGCAGTGCCCTCGGATATCGTAAGCAACGGAACGTCCCCGGCAGGGATCCTGCCAGCGATCACAAGTTGCACCGGCTCTTCTTCCCGCGCCATGTACGTATCTGCCGCACGCACCGCGTAGCCATCCATGTCTGCACGGTCAAACGATGGTACATCAATAGGCGCGAAAACATCCTCTGCAAGGACGCTGTGGTATGCCAGATCGAGCGGTACGACCTCGGTGCTGCTGCGGATGATTGATCTGAGTAGCTCCTCCGCTCTTCCGATCGGTATCAACTCGTGAAATTCCTTCCGGTTTGCCATTGTATGGAGTAAGGGACTTCCAAACAAATAGGTTACCCCACTGTACAACCTGAAGCCTCGATCACTCCGCCCCCAAATGAAATTTGGAAGCATCCGCGGGATGGGGGTCGGGTGTTTGACGAGCGATGACGGAGGTGGGTGGTCGAGAGTATGGGAGCTACTAACTATGACTAAATCTCTTCAAAATATTTTTTAATCCTTTCTACAACGTGATTCGACTTATTACTTTTATGATATATCTCGATAAATATTATCTTTTCACTATCTTGTATATGTGCATAAATTATACGAAACCCGCTTCTACAACCTTTGCCTCTAAAATCTCTAGATCTAAAATTTTTCACCTTGTAAATTGGTGTTTTGACATTTGCTCCAAGGCCAGATATTTCAAAAGTCCCAGACGTATGCTTGGGCAATGTTTTAGTTAATACTTTTTGAAAGTTCTCAAAATCATTATTAAGTGATCTATATTTTTTAGATAATTTTTCCAATTCTTTACGAAACTCTGGAACAGCCTCAAATTTAACATCCACCATCTATATCATCATATGTCCTTATTGATAGTTCCGAATCTCTGTAAAACACTAATTCATAATCAAGTTCCTCGAAATCTTCCGCTGTAATATAAGGGATGTCTTTATGCGAATGCTCACTTATTTGCGTAGCATTAAAAAGGGAGTACTTATCTATGTTTTCATCAATAAAATTCAATTCCTCTTTGGCAATCTTTGATGTATTTGGTTCAGCAGTCGAAAGATATTTTATCTTTTTATATGCACCTTCAAACCATGTTTTTTCTTCTATTAACCCCTCTTCAACGAGTTCGTTTACAACAGCATCAAAATCACGCGGTGCGGGACCAAACGGATATTTCAAGTAAGTTTCCCCTGTTAATTTTTCCTCGAACATCTCATAATAATTGAAATCAGTGAAATACAGAATTTTATATAGTACCGTTTTGCCTACGTTGTCAATGCCACTTGTTTTATGAATTACATAATGAAGAATTCGTTTGAATTTTTCTGTGTCAAGCAATTCGGATGAATCGTCGTAAGGCGCATTGGACACCATAATATCCTCAACTTTCAAAGTTGTCATCTCCTATAAATAGTGCTAATGTTACCATAATACTTAAAATCGACTGATGCCATCCCCAAAACCATATCGTCCACGCATCCATCCCAACTCCGCAGCCATCACGATACCCCCGATGAAGTCACCAAACCCCGCACTTAAGTCCAGAGCCTGAACATAGCGATTTCCTGCCATTCATCTTGCCGTTGCGCTCAAGATTAAGTTCATCAGTAGCCATACCAACGAGGATATTGCAAGACTGCCTTATGGATCGCGTGGATTCCATGCATTCGTGATGCAGTCGCCATGATACTTGAACCTGTACGTCGATTTCACAAGTGTTCGTTAAGACTATCTGCGGTCAACCAGGAATGTCCGTGATATGCCCCGGATAAGAGTTGACTGCCCCTGCCGAACCTGAGCAATCTGCAACATTTAATAAACCTGTAATATCATTGAAACCCGCATGACAACTACCACTCTCACGCTATCCGAACTCAACAAACTGCTCGAGAACGTGCTTGAACTGAAAGGCGTTACGATAGAGGGGGATATCGAGATCGAATTTGAGGGCGGAGGCGGCGGTCAGGAAGTGCTGCAAGTGGCTGGATATGAGCTCGCGCAGATCGCGGCGCGGTTGAATAACGTCACAGGTATGATGGGGTTTCCGGCAGGGCAGGTGCTGCCCGCCATGCAGCCGATGACGTTGCCACCCCAGGTACAGTCCCGGATCCCGCAGGAGTTAATTCCAGCCTCCTTTGACGTGGACCCGGTCTCTGAGTGGAAGCACGGGATCGAGGAGGTTGTGCTCGGTGCAACATCCTCTGACGGCGGCACACGCAAAACGACGGTCACACTTGGCGGCGAACATGCGCTGCCGTTCTACTTCGATGCGCCGATGCCGAATCCGAATTACGTCTCGATCGATGTCTTTGACATGCCCATCGGAATGGCACGCGCTGTGCGCATGAACTACGAGGATGTACTCGAAAGCCCGGCTGAGTGGGCAAAGAAGGTGGTCTCGAAGTTCGGCGCGGATATGGTCACGATCCACCTGATAAGCACCGACCCATCGATCAAGGACACGCCTGCATCAGAGGCGGCGAAGGTGGTCGAGGATGTCTTGCAGGCGGTAGACGTCCCGCTCATCATCGGGGGCTCCGGGAATCCGGATAAGGATCCCGAGGTTCTTGAGAAGGCGGCAGAGGCTGCCGAAGGCGAGCGGTGCCTGATCGCGTCTGCAAACTTAAACATGGACTACCAGCGGATCGCAGCCGCGGCAAAGGAGTATGGTCATGCGATCCTCTCGTGGACGCAGCTCGAGATCAATGCGCAGAAGGAACTCAACCGCAAACTGATGAAACAGTGCAACATCGAGCGTTGTGACATCGTGATGGATCCGACAACCGCGGCGCTTGGTTATGGTCTCGATTACGCATACTCAAACATCGAGCGCATCCGGCTCGCAGGGTTAATCGGCGACCAAGAACTGAACTTCCCGATGTCGTCAGGAACCACGAACGCGTGGGGCGCGAGAGAGTCGTGGATGGCGGTCTCGCCACTCAAGGAGGACTCGGACTGGGGACCCCGCGAATACAGGGGACCGATCTGGGAGATCACGACGGGACTAGCGCTTGCGCTTGCTGGCGTTGACCTCTTCATGATGATGCATCCGACATCGGTTCAGGTACTAAAGTCTGTGACCGGCATGTTGCGCGGCGGCGATGGCGGCGCGGATGTTGCTGCGGACGTCCCGGACTGGGTTGGGATGATGATTGAGGGGTGAAACTTCCGCGCAAGCATTGTGGTGTCGTCCCATCCGCTGTTACAGAATATTCCGTGAACCCGGGCTTATTGCCCGAGTTGTGGATAAAATCGTTGGAACTCAAGTTAATGGCTGTGCCGCTGCTGTGCAGCTTGGTCTGATAATCGGCATTCAAGTCATACACTTGACCCGCGTGTCGAACGATACCATTTCACGATTCGCAGCAGGCATTCTCAGAGGTTGATGGACTGAAGTGTGCAGCCCTGGTGAAAAAGGGCTGCACAGTCACAACCACGCGAACGGATTAAAAAAGGGACGTGGTAATAATCATCATGATGTTACATCAATATAAAGGAATTTGTGGAGAGGATGTCACGTTCGCCCCACCGACGCTGCCTGAATGTCCATCCTGTCGGCTATTCTATCACCGGGACATTCGGGTTGTGCCCACTCACATAAAAACCCGTTTCCGTGCGTGGGCGTCAACGCCAGAAGGCACGACAACCCCTTATGAATCAAAACCTTTATCCCACAGACATTAGAGACTGGTATACAATGAAACAGATCAGTGCTCCAAAGAGAATCTCAAGGATAAAATTCGGCTTAATCTCACCGCGGGAATATCGGAATATGAGCGTCACCAGAATTATCACGGCAGATACTTATGATGAGGATGGTTTTCCGATCGATATGGGGCTCATGGATCCCAGACTCGGCGTCATCGATCCGGGATTGCGATGCAAAACCTGCAACGGAAGGGCTGGGGAGTGCCCGGGTCATTTTGGGCACATAGAACTGGTGGCACCCTGCGTGCACGTCGGGTTTGCCAAGCAGATACGGAATCTGCTCAGGAGTACGTGCAGAAGTTGCAGCCGACTGCTTCTGGATGCAGGGCGGAAGAAAGAGTATATCGAGCAGATCTCGGCTCGGAGGAGTCAAGGGCAGACCATCGATTCACCGGTTGAACATGTCTTTGCCGAGGCGAGCAAGGTCGAAGTGTGCCCGTACTGCGGCGAGCACCAACTGAAGATCACGTACGAAAAACCGACCACGTATTATGAGGACGGGGACAAACAGCTTCCAAGCGATATCAGGAATTGGTTCGAGCACATACCGGATGAAGATCTTCCTGTCTTTGGTATGGACCCGAACAACGCGCGCCCCGAATGGATGATCCTGACGGTGCTGCCTGTGCCGCCGGTCACTGTGCGCCCGTCGATCACACTCCAGACAGGGCAGCGAAGCGAGGACGATCTGACACACAAACTCGTTGATATTATCAGGATAAACCAGAGGTTCCAGGAGAATAAGGAAGCGGGCGCGCCGCAGTTGATCATTGAGGATCTCTGGGAACTCTTGCAGTATCATGTAACCACTTTTATGGACAACAGCGTCTCAGGGATACCTCCGGCAAGGCATAGGAGCGGAAGACCCTTGAAGACCCTGTCCCAGCGCCTGAAAGGGAAGGAAGGGCGGTTCAGGGGCAGTCTCTCTGGCAAGCGTGTCAATTTCAGCGCGAGGACTGTTATCTCGCCGGATCCTAACCTGTCGATCAACGAGGTCGGCATTCCTGAGGCGATTGCAAAAGAACTGACAGTCACGTTTAAGGTTGTGCCGAGAAACATCGAGGAACTCAGGGAGTACGTGCGCCGCGGTCCGACCAATCACCCGGGCGCGAACTACGTGGTCCGGACAGATGGGCACAGACTGCGGATCAGCGATACGACCCGCGAGGAGATTGCGGATATGCTCGAATACGGATGGTTCGTGGACCGGCACCTCAAGGAGGGCGACATCGTGCTCTTCAACAGGCAGCCGTCGCTTCACAAGATGAGCATCATGGCGCACGAGGTCAGGGTCATGCCCGGAAAGACGTTCCGGTTAAATCCAGCGGTATGCCCGCCGTACAACGCTGATTTCGATGGCGATGAGATGAATCTTCACGTACAGCAGAACGAAGAGGCAAGGGCAGAGGCAGCGATACTGATGCGGGTTCAGGAGAACATCCTCTCGCCACGATTTGGCGGTCCGATCATCGGCGGAATACACGATCACATAACAGGCATGTTCCTATTGACGCGTGAGAAAGCGATCGACAAGAACAGCGCACTCGAGATCCTGCGGAAATCAGGGGTGCGCGACCTGCCGCAGCCTGACCATATCGAGGATGGCACCCCATACTGGACCGGAAAGCAGATATTCAGCCAGATTCTACCGGAAGGGTTAAACCTCGAATACAATGCAGAGATATGCGAGGAATGTGATGAATGCAAGAAGGAGAACTGCCCGAACGATGCGTATGTCGTCATAAGTAATGGGGAACTGCTCTGTGGGACCATCGATGAGAAATCGATCGGCGCGTTCAAGGGAAAGATCGTAAACAAGATCGTCAGGGAGTTCGGGACTGCTGCCGGGGCAGCGTTTATTGACAATATGACAAACCTTGCGATCCGGGGCATCATGTATCACGGATTCAGTTTCGGAATCGATGATGAGGATATCCCGAAAGAGGCGGTCAAACAGATACAGGAGATCAATAAGGACGCGATGTACGGAAAGGAGAGCATCGCAAGTCTGATCGACAAGTATGAACATAAAGAGCTTGAGTCGCTGCCCGGGCGAAGCAGCGAAGAGACGCTTGAGCTTCGGATCATGCAGATTCTCGGAAGGGTTCGTGACGAGGCTGGCGACAAGGCGGGATTGCATCTTGGTATCGATAACTCTGCTGTTGCGATGGCGGTTTCAGGAGCCCGTGGCTCGATGCTGAATCTTGCACAGATGGCTGCGTGTGTCGGACAGCAGTCGGTGCGGGGTGCCCGCATCCAGCGGGGGTACTCCGGTAGAACGCTTCCACATTTCAAGAAAGGGGATCGCGGCGCAGAGGCGCACGGATTTGTACAGGCATCGTATAAGAGCGGGCTTTCTCCGGTCGAGTATTTCTTCCACGCCATCGGTGGCAGGGAGGGTCTCGTGGACACTGCTGTCAGGACGTCCCAGTCAGGGTATCTCCAGCGTAGGATGGTGAATGCGCTTCAGGATCTGGAGGCGCAGCATGACGGCACGGTCAGGGACACCCGTGGCATGATCGTGCAGGCAAAATACGGCGAGGACGGAGTTGACCCGTCACGCGGCTTCGATCGTTACCACATACAGCGAATCGTAAAGGACGTGATGGAGGCACCAGAATGACCGTAACAGCAGATAGTATCGAGAAGAGTGTAAGCGCGCTCTCATTGCCGCCAAAGATCAGGGATACCCTTCGAGAGGAGCTCCTGGAAGTCAAACCGACCAGGAAACAACTGGATGAGATCATCGACCACGTTATGAGCGGGTATGCGGCTGCTTGCATCGAGCCGTGTGATCCGGTCGGAGTGGTTGCCGCGCAGTCGATAGGCGAACCCGGGACGCAGATGACGATGCGTACCTTCCATTACGCTGGTGTCGCCGAGATCAACGTAACGCTCGGGCTCCCGAGGTTGATCGAGATCCTTGATGCGCGAAAGAATCCGAGTACACCGGTGATGACCGTATATCTGAGAGACGGCGCAAGCAAAAAGAAAGCCCATGATGTTGCATGGGAGCTCCAGAAGACGACCATCGCAGATCTGGGCGGAATTATTACAGACCGCGCAAATTTGGTGATCTTAATCGAAGTGGATGAGGATACCCTGTATGAACGAGACCTGACACTATCCGACATCATCGAAAAACTCGAAGCCAAACTAAAGATCCCGATCGAGGTGGAGGGGTACACGCTCAGCCTCAGTCCGAAGGAGTCCAATCTTGGTTCGCTGGTGCAGTTGGGCAGGAATCTTAAGAAAGTACTGATCAAAGGCATTGAGGCGATCCCAAGGGTGGTTATACAGAAGGAAGGTCTTGAATACGTGCTCTATACCGAAGGCACGGCACTTCAGGAGGTTTTCGATATCGAGGGCGTCGACCCTGCCCGAACGATCTCCAACCACCCCGGCGAGATGTGCGAGGTCTTCGGGATCGAGGCTGCCAGAAACTCAATTGTAAAGGAGATCATGGAGACACTGCGCGAACAGGGGTTAAACGTGGATGTAAAACACATCATGCTCGCATCAGACATGATGACCTGCGACGGAGAGGTCAAGCAGATCGGAAGGCACGGACTATCCGGCGAGAAGGCGAGCATCCTCGCTCGGGCTGCATTCGAGGTGACCGTGAATCACCTGATCGACGCCGGCATACGCGGTGAGATCGATGAGTTAAGCGGCGTCACCGAGAACGTAATCGTCGGGCAGCCGATCAATCTCGGAACCGGGGATGTGCATCTGGTCGCAAAGCCGCCTGCGTGAGTTCATAGTTCCATTTCAGGTTCAGGTCCGCGCTACATTCTCGCTCCCACACTGTGGACAGGTGACCGGAATGAAGTTCGGATCTGCTTGGAACGTGAACCCACACACACCGCATACGAAGTAGACCAGTGACTGATCAATATCATCCATGGTAATTATTATTGCGTGGTGGTATATAAATGTTGTTATCAGGGCGGGGGTTCACGACTCCCCGCTTCACCCAAGCGTTTAATATATCAGGTGTCGCACCAACTTTCATGGAACCATGCAGGGCATGCTACAAAGAATGTGGAACTATAAGATTGTGCAAGAACGAACCCCTGCCGCTCGGAGAGGTCAATTTCGAGTTGATGGAAGGATTTGAATACTCGATGGCTGAATGGATGGCTTACCTGTAAATATGAATAAACGCAACATATTCTACCTGATAACCGCTGTAGTCCTGATCGCGGCGACCTACATGGTCTTCACGAGCCCAGCGATCAACCCGGGCGAACGCCCGACGCTATTGAGCGATGACGAATGGCAAAACCGGGTCCAGAGTTACAGGGTATTCTATTTCCATGTCCCGCTCGCATGGGTTTCATATCTAGCGTTCTTTCTGGTATTCATCGCGAGCATCAGGTATCTCCAAACATCTCATGTAAAATGGGATGTCTATGCAGCATCTTCTGCTGAAATTGGAGCTGTTTTCTGCGCTCTCAATCTCCTAAGCGGTATGCTGTGGGCAAAGGGAGCGTGGGGGATCTACTGGGACTGGACTCCACGCCTTACCTTTCAACTCATCTTGTTTTTGCTTTATGTATCGTACATAACATTGCGGCGTGCGATGGAGTCAGAGAGCCGTGCACGCTCATCTGCGGTATTCGGAATCATAGCATTCGCCGCGGTACCGATGAGTTACCTCTCGATCAAACTCTGGCCTCCGTTGTATCATCCCGACCTGACAGGTGAGGGTGGCGGCATCGATAGCCCGATCATCGTGTACACGCTCCTCATTAATATATTAGCATACACATTATTATACCTCTCGCTGCTCACCATCAGGATGGATAATGAACGCGCTCTATCATGAATCCGCATCTTCTCGTAATCCTTAATTACAACCGCGCTTAAGTCTCTACCATGCCAGTAATCACCCTCTATTACACCGATCTTGAGAATCTGATCGGGACGGATCGGGATACGATACAGGGCCGCATCCCGATGATCGGTGCCGACATCGAGCGCGTATATGACGATTACGTGGATATCGAGTTCTTTCCTGACCGCCCTGACCTCTACAGCGTCGAAGGCGTAGCCCGGGCTATGCGCGGGTTTCTCGATATCGAAACAGGCATTCCTGAGTACGAGGTCGGGCAGTCAGGGATTACGATCACATCCGATCACGAAATCGGAAAGATACGCCCGCATCTTGCCTGTGCAGTAGTAAAGGGCATCAAATTCACCCCATATTCCATAGAGTCGCTGATGAGCCTGCAGGAGGATCTGCACTGGGGAATCGGGCGCAACCGCTCGAAGGTATCGATCGGCGTTCACGATCTCGACCGTGTGACTCCGCCGTTCGAGTACATCGCAGCAGACCCTTCCTTCGAATTTGTCCCTCTCGATTTCGATGTCCCGATGTCGATGGATGAGATTCTCACAGAGCATCCGAAAGGGGTTAAATTCGCACATCTCGTCGAAAAATTCGATAAATACCCTCTGATTCTCGATTCTCTCGGAAACGTGCTATCATTTCCGCCGATCATCAACGGGACACTAACACGCGTGAGAGACGAGACTGAAGACCTGTTCATTGAGGTTACCGGCACGGACAAATCCGTATCTGTTGCACTAAACATCGTAACAACCGCACTTGCTGAACGCGGCGGGAAGATCGAGTCTGTGCAAATACAGACCCCTGAAACCGGATGCACGACACCGAACCTCGATCCTGTAACGCGCCGGATCGCGGTCGGCGATGCAAACGCTCTGCTCGGGCTGAATATTAGCCGCGACCAGATCATGCAGTGCCTCAGGAGGATGCGTTTTGGAGCGGTACACTTTCGGGACGATGCGATCGAGGTGAGCGTGCCCGCGTACCGTGCAGACATCATGCATGACTATGACATATTCGAGGATGTTGCGATCGGGTATGGGTACGAAAGAATCGCGCCCCTACTTCCTGAGACGATGACCATCGGAGAAGAGCACCACATATCCCTTGTAAAGGCAGGTCTTCGCGATATCATGGTGGGGCTTGGTTTTTACGAAGTCATGCCGTTTACGCTAACAAGCGAGACCGTGCATTTCGAGAAGATGCAGAGACCGCACACAAGCGCCACACAGGTCATGCACCCGATCACAATAGAGCAGACGATGCTGCGCACGACGATCCTTCCGAACTTGCTTGAGATACTCTCGTTTAACCAGCACCGGGAACTGCCGCAGCGCATCTTCGAGGTCGGGGATGTGGTTGCTCGCGGCAGGAATGCTGTTCATCTTGCCGCGGTCGCAATCGACCCACATGCGAACTTCAGCGAGATCAGGTCAATGGTGGATGCTGTGATGCACGAACGGGTGGTTGCTTACGAGATCGCCGAGTCGGATGATCCTGCGTTCATCGAGGGCAGGCGTGCCGACATCATCGCTGGCGGCAGGCGTGCCGGAGTCTTTGGGGAGGTGCATCCCGGGGTGATACTGAACTTCGGACTGGACCAGCCGATCATCGGGTTTGAGATGGGGGGGCTGTGATCACCCCGGATCTGGCTTTGGGTCTGGCTCATTACAGGCACGCATACACAACTGATATGGTTGTATCACAAATTACAACTTTTACGGTTGTATAATAGATTACAACCAACACAGGTTGTTTTTATATGCGATGGCTGACATAGTATGAACTATGGAACAGAAGCTCTACGTGCTGTTGGGCGATGTTGTCCAATCCCGCCGGATAAGCGATCGGGAGGATTTTCAAAACAGAGTTGAGGAAACCTGTAAAAAAATAAACGCCCTGTATGCAGAGGATATGTACGCAGATTTCAAAATTCTAAAAGGGATCGACGAGATAGGAGGCGTGTTATCGGGTATGTCGAGCGCTTATGGGATTATCGCCACCATATCAGAAGAACTTCACCCAAATTCAATGCGTTTCGCGCTGGTCTTTGATTACATCGATACTGCCATAGAAACCAGAAACGTAACAAAGATGGACGGCTCCGCATTTCACAAGGCATCGGACATGTTACATAGACTCAAAAGCTCAAAATTGATCTTCGACATGTCTGTCGGCGACACGACAATCGATACCGCAATAGCCGGACAGGTCAATTTAATTTTGCTGCTGAAGCGAAATTGGTCTGCACGACAGCATCAGGTAGTCAGGGAATATGAACGAACTAAAAATCAATCCGCTGTGGCAGAAAACTTGGGAATAACCCAGCAAGCAGTCTCAAAAATACTTAACCGTTCGATGTGGAAGGAGATCAAGACAATTGAAGAAAATTTAAGTCTTGTGCTGCGTAATTACCATCAAGCATCGGGAACGGGATGTAGATGATGATCGAACACATAAACCCAACCGAAACAGCCATCCTTGTAGGCGGATATGTCGTTTTACTTGCTACAAGCGGGATCGTAGTGAACTTCATCCTGTCTGATATCTCAGGAGAACCCATAAGCCGAAAAATTGGCAAGGAAGCGCGTGATACTGGTTTCATAATCGGGAAATGTGAAAACCTGTTGATACTTACCTTTGTGATTCTGGACGCATATACAGCGATGTCGGTGATATTCGCTGCAAAAACCATAGTTCGCAGAGACGATATGGCTAAAAATTCATTATTCTTTCTTGCAGGGACGATGGTTAATGTCACTTATTCGCTGATGGTTGGCTTAATTATAAAACTGCTTATATGTTAACTGGGACGCCGCCCTCACAGGCACGCATCGACAAACGCCTCAGCAAACCGCAGATACGAGCACGCGTGAAGATGCGCATATCCTGCAAGCGTGTTCTCGACCATGATCCCGTCCCAGCCATCTTTGATCCCGACCCCCCGCGTAAGCCGGATCGCAAAGGTGGCATCGCCGATATCCGTGACCGACGAATGATGGAACTCATGCCCCCTGAATGAGTCGCCGACTCCCCCGATCGGCGTATCCGTCGTGAACGAGCCGATATTGTAACTCACGACCTTGCCGCCCATCTCAACCGTGGCAGGGATTGCGCCGACCATCTCGAATGCCTCGCCAGACATCCCGTGCATGCCGCTCTTTGTGACTATCTGCTCTGCAAGATACATCAGCCCGCCGCACTCGCCGTATATCGGCATGCCGCCTGCCGATGCCTTTCGTATGCCCTGCCGGATGCGCTTGTTCGCTTCGAGTTCCTTTGCAAAGAGTTCGGGATAGCCGCCGCCTATGTAGATTCCGTCCACGTCGGGGAGCGTTCTGTCATGGAGCGGACTGAAATAGACGATATCTGCGCCATGCAACCTCAGAAGATCAAGGTTATCCGCATAATAGAAATTAAACGCCTCGTCAAGCGCAACACCGATCCTGATCTTCGCCCTGCCGCCGGCATCACCTCCCGCAAAGATTGAGGGTTCTCCGACATCGAGCGGTTCAGCCGTCTCTGCGATATCGGTCAGCTGCTCGAGGTCGATGTTTTCTGAAACGATCTCTGTTATCCTGGAGATGCGCTCCCTGAATTCAGGAGACTGCCTGCCCTCATTCACAGGAACCAGACCCAGATGCCGCATCGTAAGCCCCATGGCATCGTCTCTCGGAACCGTGCCGATGACAGGGATGCCGGTGTAGTGCTCGATAGCGGATACCGCCTTTTCAGCGTGTCTTCTGCTTCCGATCTTATTGAGGATCACGCCTCTGATATCAACCGCAGGATCAAACGCCCTGTAGCCCATGACCACTGCGGCTGCGCTTCGTGTGATGCTCCTCGCATCGATTAGTAGGATCACAGGACATTTCAGTGCCTTTGCGACCTGAGCCGTGCTTCCAAGATCGCTCAACCCCTCGAATCCTTCGTATAGCCCCCGAACTCCCTCGATGATGGCTAAATCAGCATTCCTCTCGTCCAGTGCATGGGAGAACGTCTCGAGCACAGCGTCTTCTGTCATCAGATAGCCGTCGAGATTCCTGCACCGATTTTTGCATGCGAGTGTGTGGTAACTCGGATCGATGTAATCGAGACCTACCTTAAACGGCTGCACGTCCAGATGCTTGCTAAGCGCAGCCATGATCCCGGTGCAGACCGTGGTCTTTCCTGCAGACGACCGATCAGCAGCGATGAGCACTCTGGGGGTGTTATTTTGTGTCATTGTGATTTGATCGTTGTGTGAAAGAGGTTGTAATATCAATTAAAC
Source organism: Methanosarcinales archaeon (assembly GCA_030625165.1). Taxonomy (GTDB): domain Archaea; phylum Halobacteriota; class Methanosarcinia; order Methanosarcinales; family Methanogasteraceae; genus Methanogaster_A. The sequence continues at coordinate 35,437 of DAOURL010000003.1, forward strand.
TTTTTTGACGCGATGGGGCGGATACGAAAGCAGACAACCAGAAAGTTTAATGTACCCCTGATTCATAGATCGAGCGATGCATGGCTATCAGAACGGTGATGAACTTGTGCGATGAAGAAGAGCAGACGCAATTGGAAGGTGAGACCATGTCCGACATACAACTGGATAATGGCATCACGATATCGGTCGGTGACATCGAGATCAGCGTACACAGCAATGAACTGACATTCGATGAACTCGAGGAACGGTTGTTTGCTATCATCGACAATGTTGACAGGCGATTTGCGAACAGAGACAAGAATTATATGAATTATACGGTTTGAGGTGGATAAATGGATTTGAATGAACTCAGGCACGGTACCGAACTGTTGAAGCGGGGGTTCGCTGCCATGCAGAAGGGCGGCGTGATCATGGACGTGACGACGCCTGCGCAGGCGGTCCTTGCAGAAGGGGCTGGTGCGGTTGCTGTGATGGCGCTCCACGCGGTTCCATCCGAGATCAGGAAGCAGGGCGGTGTTGCGAGGATGGCTGACCCGCAGATCGTCTGTGAGATCATCGACTCGGTAACGATTCCTGTGATGGCAAAGGCGAGGATCGGGCACACCATGGAAGCACGGATCCTCGAGGCGATCGGTGCTGATATGCTCGATGAATCGGAGGTGCTGACGCCTGCTGACGAATTCCATATCGATAAGACCGAATTCACAGTACCATTCGTGTGCGGCGCACGCAATCTCGGCGAGGCGCTCCGGCGTATAGCAGAGGGTGCCGCGATGATCAGGACGAAAGGAGAAGCAGGCACCGGCGATGTGAGGGAAGCGGTCAGGCATACGAAACTGATCGGGGGAAGCATCCGGTCCCTGAAAGGGAAGAACAAGGAGGAACTTGCAAGAGTTGCAAGGGAGATCGAGGCACCATTCGAACTGGTCGAGGAGACCGCGAAACTCCAGCGGCTGCCAGTGGTCAACTTTGCAGCAGGCGGAGTTGCAACTCCTGCCGATGCGGCACTGATGATGCAACTCGGAGTGGACGGCGTCTTTGTTGGATCAGGGATTTTTACGGCAGAGAATCCGGAAAAGATGGCGAACGCGATCGTAGAAGCTGTCAATAACTACGATAAGCCAGATGTTCTCGCCGAGATCTCGAAGGGTCTCGGAGACCAGATGAAAGGGATCGATATCAGGACGCTTTCTGACGTGGAGACGTTGCAGACGCGCGGCTGGTGAGACATTCTATCAGGGACTCGGATAGCTCCATCTCCCTGATAACATCCGGAAGAGACGAGATATCCGGTATAAGTATATCCGCGCTATCGCATAATTTCTGCAATTTAGCAGAACACTGCTGCATCGTCAGCACTCCCACATCTGCTGCCCTGATCGCGCGAAGGTCGTTAATCTCGTCGCCGACCATGACGACCGTGTCATGAGTTTTCTGTAGATCCAGGATGAGACGTTCCTTGATGTGCGGGGTTGCAACCGGAACCACATGATCGTGCGGAATCTTCAGACGATCCGCAAGCACTGATAGATTTCGCATACTGTCGCCGGATGCGATGTATAGGTCTGCGCAATCTGCAAGTTTTGCAATCGTTGCTTCTGCGCCATCGAAGAGTTTTCCGCCTGAACATACCACGTAATGAATCGCTCCGGTGGGCACGTCGATCACGAATCCGGTTCCGATATAAAAGACGTCTTTGCACTTCTCTCTCACCGCTGCTACCACATCCAAGAGATCGGAGATGCGAGCGCCTCCTGAATTGCGTTTTAACATATTCAGGACATCGTCAGTCGTGATATCATCGCTTGCACAGCCGATGTTTATGTCGATCTCGTTTTCACTAAGAAAAAGCGGCAGAACCTGGTCCGGCGGATAGTTCGGGAGCATATCCGGCGGCAGATCAATTGCAACGAGCGCCTGGGACTCGCGGACGAGATGCAGGGCGACGGTATCATAAAGCGTGCCTCCGCTCTCCATGTCCTTTGCCACCCTGTACGTATGCATCAGCGTACCGGATGAGTCAAAGACGATCGCAACACGGTGGGTCATCTGTACTGATGGTTGCTGCGCGGGTATTAATGGTTTTCTCATGACCGTATCCCCGGACCCACGCAACTGCTCGCCCCCCATCCCCGCGAACCGAAATGTTCATAATCAATCCGCAGCAATCAGAGACCTGCGCCTCGGTGGCTTAGCGGTATAGCGCGTCCTTGGTAAGGACGAGGTCGCGGGTTCAATTCCCGCCCGAGGCTTGTTAAGATTTTTTGAGGTATCCTCGATCCCTGATCTTCAAACCGCATACCAGATCCAGGTGATGCGCTTTCAGCGGCTTGACCACACATTCGCTCTTTGGTAGCTGCCTTGTTTCAGATCGTCCCTCTCAGCAGACGGCAGGATTGCGTCTGTGCGGGATTGCGTCTGTTGCTGCTACTACAACCTGAATCGTGATGATACTTGGCACGTCAAAACCGATAGCGACACGCCTTTCAGATGACAGTCTGCCTTCACCGAGGGTGGCACAGGGTTTTAGCTGGTATGACGCGCGACCGGTAACTTTTTATACTATGGACAACACAATTGTTATTATTATGAGATGTGTGCGGGGAGTGGGGGCATTTTCCTTTGCGCATCTCATAATGATACTGATCTACGGGGCTACTGAAATGTGTAGCACTGCACTTCTAAAAAACATATAACAACCGGTACAACGGGTATCTGCTGGCAATCACGTCTATATCGCTTTTGCTTTTTCGCATTGACATCCGGAACTTTTGCGGTTCCATTCACATCCAACGAACAGATTTCGCACACATCTAACGAGTTATCTGCTGCAGGGTCGGGGGTCTTGCTGCAGGAGTGAATGGGGTGCAAACAGGAATTGTGCAATAGATTTATTGGTTTTCCACCAACTGTTCTATATGATGAATTTAAAAAAAATTCCCCCCGGATTGCACTCGGCATCTGGGCATCATCAGTCCTCTTAATCGGCGTATCAATCTACTGGTTTATGGGCAAACCAGCAGATATGTTTCGGGCAGTCGGGTCGCTGGTGGTTCTAAGCATGTTAACGATTAGCCTGATCTGGTACATAACTACAAAGCAGATTGATAGGATGGACAAGGGCAAAAAACTTGCCGGGGCAGTAGGCATTCTCGAAGGAAAGATTATTCGTAACTACACAGGTACCTAAACCACTATCGGGGGACTTCACTATGCAGGGACTACCCGAGACATGGGCATACTGTAACCAAACAGGGAATTTAACCGCAGA
>DAOURL010000045.1 GCA_030625165.1 Methanosarcinales archaeon
GAAGAACTGATGTGATAGGTAAGTGTTATATCTATGACGAAACACTGGTTTTATTGGTAGGTGTTATGCATGGAAACCGTAACGATCCCCAAGGATGTCTGGAGTCCCATCTCAAGTCTGGTGCACCGCGGTTTATTCGAGAATGAAAGATCAGCTATCGTAAACATAGTGCATGATTTGAGTTTGTCCAAAATGAAAGAATATGAAATGGCTATGCAGAGATTTGAGACAAAATATGGTGTTGTTTTTGAAGATTTTGAACAGCAGCTCAATTCATCTGATAAGGAAGATTTTGGAAGATGGGATGACTACATTGAGTGGAAGGCATACTCCGGAGCATATCATTACTGGAAATCCATCCATGAGGAGTCGTCCCGATGCTTGTAGTCAGAACGATAACGATTTTAAGAAGCCATAGTAGTGTCGCTCGAACTTCGTATTGCAAAAACTCTGGTCGAGCCTGATATTGAACTGATCAAAGCGAATGCAACTCTGAAAGACGGCTCCGTTTTATACGTATCAGAAGTTGCCGGAGCGGGCTTTCGAGATTATTCGTATCACTGGCAGAAGGGAGATAAATTGATGAAACGATGGGACAATGCCCCGCACCACAAAGAACTGCCCGATTTTCCACATCATGTCCACGAGGGGGCAAATATCCTTTCCGGACCTGCTGTGAATTTGACCGATGTTCTTGCATATATTGAGACTGAGCTGGAGAGGTCGAACGTATAGTTTGTTAAAAATAATATTACTCTATTAGCTTTGCGATTTTATGCAGCGGGACTAAGTGGCGCCCGCACCTCCGGCTGTGCGGCTCAAGATCATCGAGGCGATCAGCGCACATAGACTTGCGTGATGATCACTTATGCCCGAGCCCCCGTCATCCCCGCCCCACTGACTACCAGTGCACCCACCAATATCAGCCCGCCGCCTACCAGCACGCTTGATGTGATCGGCTGGCTCAGGATGATTGCGGCAAGGACCACAGCACTTGCGGGCTCCAGCAGCGCGATGATGCTCGCATTCTGGGCTCTGACATAAGCAAGACCACTGAAGTAAAGCGTTAGACTTGCAGCTGTTGGAAGAAGACCCAGAAGTATGAGCAGGTACAGGTTGTCTAGCAGTACTCCAAAGGATATGGCGGTGGAATAGGGCAGGAAGATGACCAGTGTTATAATTATCGCCCACGCTGCCTGTGCTGTTCCTGTATAGTATCCCTTCAGATATCTGGATGTGAGGATCATGCAGGCATAGAGCAGACCCGAGATCAGTCCGCACAAAAGCCCGATTGCATACATGCCGTCCATATCTTGGAAGACTGCACCGGGCTGGATTATGAGGATGACTCCCGAGAGTGATAGTACGAGCGCGGATAGGCTGCGCCGGGTGACAGGCTCCTTTAATAGGAGGGGGGCGAGGAGGGTGACATAGATTGGGGCGGTGTAGAGCAGGAGTACGGAAATTGCGACTGTTGTATACTTAACAGAGATGAAATATGAGAGCATCGTTCCCGCCTGCAAGATGCCCAGTAGGAAGATATGTCGCTTGTTCTCCTTAAGACGCAGTTCACCATAGCTTTTGCCGCAACATGCGAAGAAGATTGCAATTGCGATGATTCCGAAGAGCAGCCGGTAGAAGATGATGGAACCAATGGGCATCCGGTTTACGAGGCTCACGAAGATGCCGATTGTGCCGAAGAGGATGGCTGCGGATGCGACCTCTATGTGACCTTTGAGGAGCGGGGGGAGCATTATGATGTTTTAATGGAGTCGTCCTGGTATTTAGATGGATGGCATATCGGTTATGTAGGTGTGATCAACGAACCGCTACACATCCACCCCGCACTCTTTGAAATACGCAATCGAACGCCGTTTTTATCCGGTCGTATCCCAAAGCGTTGATCGATTCTGTGCACACTCCGGAGTTTTTTCTGCGATCATAACCGAAATCGGGATCTCATTATATGCGGGACTGTGTATGCAATCAAGATCGGTTCCGACAGCGTCGTTCACAATCTCGGTGGTGTATGCACCTGCAACCTCGGACCCTCTTCTGCCAGTGTTGATCGCCGTTCACGATCTCAACGAAGTATGGCGAGATCCTTACGCTCTTTAGGTCTGAGCTAATCTCGCCTATTCAAGCCTGAACCTGGCTATAGCCGCCCCAAAAAAGATAGCAGTCATGAGCAAGAGCACCTGCACTTCTTTCAAAATACCGGCTAACCCCAGGTCGAAATACAACAGGGCATAGAACCCATCCATTGCCCATGCCGTAATGGTTACATGTGCCAGGTCCTGCATGAACGGGGGCTCTATGAAGAGGGGCCACCAGGAGCCGCCGATGGCAGACATCGTCAATATTAGCATGGTAGAGATCGATTCTGCCTGTTCTCTGGTGGTTACCAGTACTGCCACCAGTAAACCGAGTCCAGTGCTTGCAAGCACGATTGTGGCTATCAGGAGGGTCAGAGCCACCATATCGCTTCCCAGATACAGATCAAATGCCACGTGCCCGAATATCATCAGGATTGTGAGCTGCACGAATCCTCTGAAGAACGTGCTCGTGATCTTTCCCCCGAGGATCTCTGCTTTGCTAATTGGGGCAGTGACCAGACGTCTTAAGGTCCCTGACTCCTGTTCCTTCAGCAGGCTGACCGATCCTGTCCCGATGGTTGTGAAGAACACGAACATAACAGCGAACCCGGGCACGTATTGTGTGAAGGGCGAGGACTTGCTTGGGGTTGTGGCGGTGTTCTCTGTGGTCACCTGAACAGGCGGGGGCTCTGCGAACTGGTTTGCCGTCTCCACGATCTCTGATATCCGGTCTTCATCGTATACCGGAACACCGTAAGCAGCCACCGTCTTGATCGCCACCACGCTCGCGGATACCCGGCTGGCATAACCTTCCGCGATCTGCTCCACAACCGTGTTCTGATCCTTCTCGGTGGGATCGGTTATGATCATTAGTTCACAGTCCTGCCCCTTCATTATAGACTCTGTAAAATCCCTGGGGATAATTATTAGTATGCCGTATTCCTGTTTTTTGACCCTGTCTCTTGCTGCGAACTCGTTTGATTCCATATCCACATCCAGTATATCGATCTCCTCCAGAAACTCCACGAATTCTTCGGATATCTCGCGATTGTCCAGGTTCACCACCAGCACATCGATTCTGATGTTTTGCTCGAACTCCCCGCCCAGTGCCAGTCCTGCCACCGATATCAGGACCATGGGCAGGAGGAACATGAAGATTGTGGCATTGCGGTCTCGCATAGAGATCAACATGTCATTGGCAGCAATGATATGGAGCTTCATATCCTACCTTCGAAGCTTTGTACCGGTCAGATGAAGGAACAGGGTCTCCAGATCGGGTTCCTTGATGCTGATGGACTCAACTTTTGTCCCTCCGGATATCAGTCTGTCAACTATGCCAGCCAGTGATTCCCTGCCCCGAACCAGTTGGATGGTCATGATGCCACCATCCATCGATACTTTTTGAACCTCATCAATCTGCCTGATAGATTCTACCGATGCCGGAGGTATCTCTTTTGCCATCACCTGGATAATATCGCTCTCACCCACCAGCTCGAGAAGCCTTTCCAATGTATCCAGGGCGATGAGTTTTCCCTTGTCCACTATGGCGATGCGGTGACACAATTTCTCTGCATCCTCCATCTGATGTGTGGTCAAAAGTACGGTTGTTCCCTGTCTGTTAAGATCCTGGATGGTATCATATATCCGCTTACGGCTCTGGGGGTCAACGCCAGTGGATGGTTCATCCAGAAACAGTATCCTGGGATTGTGCAGTAGTGCAACAGCAATGTTTATCCTCCGCTTCATGCCTCCCGAATAACCTTCCAGCAGGTCGTCTGCCCGATCTGTGAGACCCACCATCTCCAGCAGTGCCTCTATCCGGTTCTTAAGCGTCTTTCCGGATAAGCCATATATCCTCCCGTAGAACCTCAGGTTTTCCCTGGCTGTCAGTGTGTGATACAGGCTGATCTCCTGTGGCACGACACCGATGATTTTTTTAATATTATTGGCATTCCTCCCGATATCAAATCCGTCTATTACGACCCTGCCAGAAGTGGCTTTGAGCAAACAGCATAAAATGGAGATGATGGTGGACTTGCCTGCGCCGTTGGGACCAAGAAGCCCGAAGATCTCACCTCGTTTAATATCAAAGGAGACGCCATCAACAGCCGCAAAACCATTATATCTCTTCACCAGATCTTCCACAACGACAATAGTATCATCAGTCATTGCTGCTCCCGCCTTTTCATGTAAATATATACCAGAGCCGCCAGTACCAGCACACCCCCGCCCATAAGGAACAGGTTCTCTAATATTCCGGCTTTCTCTTCAGGTTCTCTGACCTGTGCGGGCACATAGATAGTATCCGAGACCATGGTCTTGCCCTCAGAATCCTCATATTCGATCTCGGCTTTGATGGAATAGGTCTTGGCTGTGGCATCGGAGTCTACGTCGATATTGAACCGGGTCCGAACGTCATCGCCCGGCAACATATCTCCCATGAAAGCCGTGTAATCCGTACTGCTCAAGGGATCTCTGAGTCTGAGTCTTGCAGTTGCTCCGGACGCTGTTTCCTCACCCGTATTCCTGAAAGTTATGCTGAGGATGCCTGAACTTTCAGGCAACAGATCACTGTCCACTTCAACGACTTTGAAATCAGCCTGTTTCCTGACAATAATGGAAACATCATGGCTTTCAGTAACCTCCTGGTACAGCATGATATAGTCAACCTTGTTACTGGTCGCATTGCCATCCACCTGCACATCTTTCTGGAACTGGTAGGTGAGATTCACCAAAAGCTGGTATCTGCCTGCAGCCGCACTGTCCCATATCTTGATCTCAAACTGCAAAGGCTCTGAGACCTGACCGGAAAGTAGGGTGCCTGCGCTCTGAGGTGGCGTCTTTATGTCAAGTGGTGATCCTTCTGCAGAGAGAGATGCCATCACGCCCACTGCTGTTGTGACGCCGTATTCCATTTCCCGCTCCATCTTTGATAGGGCGATCTCGTTAGCATCATCAGGCTCGTCCTCGGATTCGAACCCCACGACCTTGCCCTGGTTCATGATCTGGATGAGGATGGTTGCGGAATCGTCTCTATCATATTCAGAACTTCCAGCGATACTCACCACCATTTCAGGACCGCCATAGACTGTGAAATAGTCGTCATTAAATTTCCATATATTTGGCGGGACGCTTCTTTCCTCCTGTGCCAGTACTTGCGGTAACATCAATAAAAGTGTTATAAGCACCAATACTATCAGTCTCTTCATAGCTCCATTGAATGCTTCACCGAACATCGGTCTTACCTCGTTTTTTGTAGATATAAAGTCCTGACACCCCTGTAATCATAGCGATTACAGCAATTGCAACAGAGTATCCAGTCAATCCTATCCGTTCACGCAAAGGTATTGGTTCAACCACCTTCACAGGCGCATTCATCATGTCAGATATCCGGGTATCGCCGTGTCTGTCCGTATATCTCACCTCAGTCTCGATTCCATACGTCTTTGGCAGGGCATCGCTATCTACTTCTATCCAGTACTTTGCCTCATACGAGTCGCCTGGATAAAGGACTCCAAGAAATGCCTGATCATCAGTGGTGCTGAAGGGATCCACCACATCAATACTTGCTACTGCATCTTCAGCCACCACAGACCCCACATTTCTGTATACGATGTAAAGAACACCCTCTCTACCTGCTAATAGCCGGGAGCTTGCGTTCCCATCGGCCTCAAAAACCGCTCCGGGTTCCACCTTGATATGGATGGGCAGCGTCTGGTTCCTGGTGACATACCAGTAGTCAAACTCCTGATCCGGATAGCCTTCAACCGCCACTTTATACTGGTATTGATATGTGAGATTTAAAACGAGTTCATAGACCCCAGAAGTTGCATTCCTGAAGATCTCAATCTCAAACTCCAGTGGCTGCGATATCTCGCCACTTCTGAGAAATCCTACATGCTGAAGACCACTGAAGATCCTTATGGGCGCCGCATTCTTATTTTCCAGGGTTCCACAAATATTGATTGCTGTGGTAACATCATATTCCATCTTCAGTTCTGTTTTGGCATCCCTGGACTCATTGGACTCATCTGGCATCTTTTCAGTCTCAAATCCATTGATCTGACCCTCGTTCACCAACTGGATAGCTATTCTGGATCTCTCCCCACTCTCAAATTCAGACTCTCCTATAACATAAGCAGATAACAGGGGTTCTCCAAAGACGTTATAATAATCTCTTGTGAACTCAAAGATGTTTGGAGGAACGATTTCAGAATAAGCACTGATGGATGTTACCGACAGCAAGAATACCGCATACAGCATCAATAATCTTGTAGTATTTGTTAATTTACCTAAGGGGTTGCCAGCCTCTTTGGTTTTCATGATCTTCTCCGCCCTTTTGCACCCCCTCCAAATTAAAGAGTATACTATTCTAGGATCGAAAACCTGCTTGGGCACTTGATTCAGATAATCCGAATGTGGATTTTACCAGATTTCCGAAATGGATGCAAATGTAATTTACTTTAGGTGGCTCTTGCTACTTAAATCTTTCTATTCATCGAAAAATTCTGTAATATGATGTGAGATTCTATACTGTGAATACAGATCCGCACCTATCTCGTCCGGGTGCACGCATTCTTGCCATCCCAGTTACGGCAATAGGCAGTAGCACCATGATCTTCTGTAATCAAACATGGACGCCCTAGCATGTGGATGTGAACTGGCAGCTCGCACTTCACTTATGCGCCCCCCCCATCGCCACCGCCCCACTGACAACAAGTGCGCTTAAGCATTCCCACCGCGTCCCTCTATCTCTCGGAGCAAGAGGTTGATATGCCCCCTCTCCTCTCCTGCAAGTTCGTGGAGCAGATTCCTTGTTTTATGATCATCGACTGTATCTGCAACCCTTTTGTAGAAGTCATAAGCCGCATACTCCTTCTCAAGACCAATCTCGAGAGCTTCAAGGTCGTCCATAAACTCCGGATCTCCCATCTTTATCAGTTCCTCATTGATCCTCATGCCGCCTTCCATGTATATAGTGGAGAGTTCATCCTTCAACTGGTCGAGCGATGGTAGCTCATCAGCAGCACCGAGAAGCGACTTCATCTCCCAGAGCAACTGGCTATACCGCATATACAGTCTCTGCAGATGCGTGTCTTCCATCGTAACAAGTCTCTTGAATACCTGCGCCGCTTTCTCGTCTTTGACGCGCTTTTGCGCTTTTGTGTAAAAATCGAGTGCACCCTTCTCGAGCATGAGTGCAACTACCAGCACGTCAAAAGTCTCCTCGCCCCCGGTTATCAGTTTATCTTCCATAGTTCCCTTGACGACCTCGTAGTCCCATTTACGGATCCCCCCATTGAGATTATAGACATTCTCAAATCCGAGACCACAGAGGAGGATGCTTGCAGCCATGCTCCTGTGCCCGGAGCGGCAGTACGGGATGATCCCTCGGTCATTGTCGAGTTCTCCGTACCTGTACTCAAGTTCCCCAAGCGGGATTAATTTCGCTCCGGGAATGTGCCCTGCCTCATATTCACGGGGCTGTCTCACGTCCAGCAGTTGAAATGCGCCTTCTGTATCCTTATCAAGGAGTTCTTTAACCTCCTGGGGCGCAAGTCTCTTTATTTCGTCGATGGAACAGTTAAGTTTCATGTGTCAGACGCCGCAGGAGGTGTAAATACCCGTGCTGCGAGTTCCCGATCAAGCATGAGGAGTCCGTTGCCGTCCTCTCCAACGATCTTTAACCTGGCGATGATATCGTTGTCGTTCCCCTCCTCCTCGATCTGCTCGGTTATGAACCACTGGAGGAAGATGTTTGTGGCATGATCCTTCTCCGCGATCGCCAGATCCACGAGATCGTTGATGCAGCCCGTGATGAATCTCTCGTGCGTAAGGGTCTTCTCAAACATATCAAGAGGCGACTCAAACTCTGTAGCAGGCCCCTTTATCGCAGCAAGCAACACCCGCCCGCCCTGGTCATTGATGTAGTCGTATATCTTCATCGCATGTGACATCTCCTCCTGATACTGGACCGTGAACCAGTTGGCAAAGCCTTTCAGCCCTGTGTACGTGCTGTAGGCAGACATCGACATGTAGAGATACGCTGAATAGATCTCGTTGTTGATCTGCTCATTCAGGCGTTCCGTCATCGTTTCGCTTAACATTACTTTCCTCCATATCAATTCTATCAATAGTATTATTTCTCAAGCATCTTTCTGGCGATCTCCGCACCATACTCCCGGCATTCATTCAGCGTTGGACCTGATGGTTTTCCGAGGATTCGCAGAACCTCCATCTGCTCCATGTTGCAGGGCTTGAGCACCCGCTTGAGAGTCTTTGGAGCTTCTCCACTGTGCCCATAAGCTCCAAAGGTTGCACAGACCTTCCCTTCCATATCGACATCCTTTAGCATCTCTGCAAGTGTTACTATCGCAGGAATCGGTTTTCGGTTGTAGGTGGGTGAGCCTATCGCGACTCCCTGCGCACCTGTGATCTCTGCAACGATCTCTTCCTTTTCGAGGTCTGCGACATTTAAGAGAACAGTATCAACGCCCGCGTCCCGTGCTCCGATCTCTATGCCTTCTGCAACAGCTCTGGTATTGTTCGTCCCGGTCCCGTAGACGATTACGAGTTTTGGTTTTGAGTCGGTCATGGTGCTCGCACCTCCTTTATCCATAAAAAAAATAGAGATGCCCCACTACGTTATGGAGCATCTGGATAGTATCTTTGACGCAACCGCCGATGCATCTTCGAGCGGAAAGTCATCGATGTCGAGCGTCTCTGCAAGTTCATCGAAGTGCGTCTCTTTGCCACCGACCCTGCATGCCATCTTGGTTCCAGGCGGGAAGAGATTCTTTAGCTCGTTTTTGTCCTTCACAGGGAACTTGACCGCCGCATCTTTCAGCATCTCAACGATCTCGATCTTGAGTTCCTCAATCTCGCCAATTGCGTCTTGCGTTGCTTCTTCGTGTGAGTGTTTGGATTCTTCAGCCATTTTGACCACCTTTCAGGGTACTCAATTATGTGATCCCTAATAAGCGTTTTGGTGGCTTATTCGTGCATCGCAATCGACATCGGGTGGCGGTTTTGCGAACATCGTCTTAAATCCCTCAATTCTTGACGATATCCAAACGAAAACACCTCTTTTGTAGGGTATAGGTATATACACTATAGTGTCCAGCCACTCTACGCACCATTTTCATTTACGAAAAGTATATCGCCAACCCCCACCCGGAGGGCATTTCTTACTCGCAAACTTTTCACAAAAGTTTGATCAAAAACTGGCCTCCGACCCGAAGGGCAGTTTTCACTCGATTTTTTGTGAAAAAATCGTTTGGTTAGTCTTTCCTCCCTTCATCAGTCACTATCTTTAACAAAGCAGCAGCCACTTCTAAAGAAGTATAATCTTCCTGGATAAGTCTTTCAACCAAATTATTACATTTTCCCAGATGCCCGGCATCAATAATCCCTTTAACTTTTTCTAAAAGCAAGTTCGTCCTGATCTCTTCGACATCACTGACAGAAGGAACTTTCTGAGCTATAATTTTAGTTTTTGTGAATCTTTGTATCTGCCTTATTCTATATGCCTCCTTGCTGGTCACAAATGTAAATGCACGCCCCGCTTTTCCTGCCCTGGCGGTTCTTCCGATTCTATGTACATAATATTCATCATCGGTAGGTATTTCATAGTTGAACACGGCGTCTGTAGCCCCTACATCGATTCCCCGGGCTGCCACATCAGTTGCCACTACAATATCAATCTCCCCCCTTCTGAATTTAGACATGACGCTGTCTCTTTGATTCTGCTGCAGACCCCCGTGCAGCCCCTCAGCCAGATATCCTCTTGCCTTGAGGCTTTCAACCAATTCATCCACACGTCTTTTTGTATTACAAAAGACCAGCGACAATTTCAGATTGTAAAGATCGATTAAACGAGACAATGCCTCTGTTTTTGCTTGCTGCTTGACTTCAACAAAAAATTGTTCGACATCAGGAACGGTCATCTCCCTATGTACCAATTTTATCAGTTGGGGGTCTTTCTGATATCGTTTCGTTAATTTTAAAATAGCCTTTGACATGGTTGCAGAGAATAGGATTGTCTGCCTTTTCTCCGGGATTTTCTTAACAACAGTTTCGATGTCGTCTCTAAATCCCATGTCCAGCATTTCATCTGCTTCATCCAGTATGATTATCTTTACGCCATCCATTTTCAAAGTGCGGCGTTTTAAATGATCCATGACGCGGCCAGGAGTGCCGATAACAATCTGTACACCTTCTTTTAATGCTTTAATCTGGCGCCCTATGGGCTGTCCACCATAAACGGGCAAAATCCTGATGCGTTTTTTATACTTCGAAAGATTTTTCAGTTCTTCTGATACCTGAATTGCCAGCTCTCTTGTGGGGCATAAAATTACAGCCTGTAATTTCTTATTTTCCGGATCTATCCTCTCTAAAGTTGCAATTCCGAAAGCTGCAGTTTTCCCTGTACCTGTCTGCGCCTGTCCAATCACATCTTTTCCATCCAACATATATGGAATGGATCGATTCTGAATCGTGGTGGGCTCTTCAAAACCCATATCTGCGATTGCCCGATACATCTCTTTTGATAAATGTAAATCTTCAAATCCTGAACTTTCCATTTGTAATCTCCTTTACTCTCATTTGTTTGTTACCTTACTTAACATCTGGCACAACCCTAATTTTTCCGGTTCTGCTGTTTTCTGATGGTCGCTAACCCCGGACATTCAGCCATTTTGACCGCCTTGCTGGTACTCAATTATCTAATCCGTAATAAGAGTTTTGGTGGCTTATTCGCGCATCACAATCGATATCGTGCGGCGGTTTTGCGAATATCGTCTTGAATCCATCAATTCTTGACGATATTCGAACGATAAGTTTTTAAAGTCGTATTGTAAATGGGGGGTGAAGCGCGCTTAAAGCGCACTGATTTGCACGCATCAGGATGTTTGACCGCTGATACGAGCGTAATGGATCGCCCGAAGCGATTCATCGACACCACCGCCAGCAGGGCGGGACGTTATTCCTTAAACATCCTGTAACACACAGAGGAGGTGTTGTAATTGGCTAAACTGGCTGTAATCTACGGAACCGGAACCGGTCACACCGGAGAGATGGCAGAACAGATAGATAACGGGGCAAGGTCTGAGGGTCTTGAGACTGAAGTGATACTGCTCGGTAACGTGACTGAGGATGTGCCAGGCGGCGGGCGCACGACGAGTGTGGATGACGCGCTCGGGATCATGGACTCGGCAGATGCCGTTGCGATTGGCTCATCAACTTATGAGATGAAACCGGTCGTCTTTGTGGAGCAATTACTGGAAAAGGCTGGAAGCCTTGATCTGTCTGGCAAGGTCGGGACAGCATTCGGACCTTACGCAACCCGCCCCAAAGCTGTCGGGATCATCATCGATGCCATGAAGGACTGGGGCATGGATGTGGTGGAACCCGGGTTGCAGGTATCAGGTGCGATCACCGGCAAGATAAAACAGGAGTCAAGGGAGCTTGGCGAGAGCATCGCAAGAGCACTTTCCGAAAAGAGTTAGGAGGTGAGTAAGATGGATAAGATCACAGACGATGTAAAGAAGGTTCTTGAAAAGATCGGGTGGGGCTCGGTTGCCACGGCATCAAAAGGTGGCGTACCGAATGTCTCGCCGAAGGGCAGCTTTAAGATCGTTGATGAGCAGACGATCCAGTTTGCGGATATCTTCTCAGAACACACCAGAAAGAACCTCATGGAGAACCCACGGGTCGCAATCGACATCGTGGACGCAGAGACTGCATCAGGATATCAGCTCAAGGGAACAGCTACACTTGCAGATAGCGGACCTGCCTTTGATGCGGCAAAGGAAGAGCTTGCCAAGATGGGGTTTCCAGCGCCTAAGAACCTTGTCACTGTTACGGTTACTGAGGTATACAGCGTGAATCCAGGAGGAAATTAGAGTCATGGAAGAGACGCTTGAAAACCTGACAAAAGCCTTCATCGGCGAGAGTCAGGCACGGAACCGATACACGTTCTATGCGAAGATTGCAAAGAAGGAGGGCTTTGAGCAGATCTCAGATATCTTCCTTCTGACCGCGGAGAACGAACGGGAACATGCAAAATGGCTCTTCAGGATGATCGATGAACTGCGGCAGAAGATTCCTGGAAAACCTGATGAGATCGTCGTGGAAGCTGCAGCACCGCTCACACTCGGCACAACTGCTGAGAACCTCGCCGCAGCGATCGCTGGCGAGAACTACGAGACTACGACGATGTACCCGGAGTTTGCAGACGTTGCAGAAATTGATGGGCTGGACGGGATTGCCAGCAGACTTCGATCGATAGCGGTTGCAGAGGCGCATCACGAAGAGCGGTACCGGAAACTGCTTGCAACCATCGATGCGGATACGGTCTTTACAAAGGATACGAAGGTCACTTGGGTCTGCAGGAAGTGCGGGTATGTGAACGATGGCAAGGAACCACCTCTTGAGTGTCCGTCGTGCGATCATCCGAGAGAGTACTTCGAGATCAGGTGTGAAGAATACTAAATAGGAGGTACATAATGACAGCTAAAGGAGAAGTTTACGAATGCAGTATCTGTGGGAACGTTGTTAAGGTAATAGAGGAAGGAGACGGAGAGCTCGTCTGCTGTGGCGTTCCGATGGATATTGTTTGAGTAAAAGGCGGGCACACTATGACGAATTATCGATGCAAGATGTGTGGATACCTGTACCGCCCGGAGAGGGGCGACCCTGCGAGCGGAATCGAACCCGGAACAGAGTTCGAGAACCTACCAGACGACTGGAAGTGTCCATCATGTGGCGTCGGGAAGGAGTTTTTCAAACCTGTGGAATAAACCAAAGGAGGTATAAACAATGGTTGAAGAAGTGATTGATGAGCAGTTCCTGCGAGTAAACAGGGCAGCGAACCTGATGAACCTGACTGCGCTTGAGAAGAAGCACCTGCCGCATATCAGCATTCCTGTGAAGGTTGCGGCACGGGAGCCGTTTGGCATCGAGGTTGAGGTCGGCGGGATGCTCAAGCATCCGAATGAGCCGGGACATCACATACAGTGGATCGAACTGTATGCAGAGGACGTATCCCTGGCACGAATAGACCTAACCCCGCAACTCACCGAGCCAAAGACCGCGTTCACGATCCGGCTCGACAACGTGGGATCTGTCAAACTGCGTGCGGTCTCGCGCTGCAACCTGCACGGGCTCTGGGAAGTTGCCGGAACCGTTTCGGTTCTGCCGCCGGGAACATCGGTTGTACACGACACCAAGGTTGCATGTCTAACATGCGGGCAGATGACGTTTGTCGAAGGCGACAACCCGGAAACCTGCTGGTTCTGCGGCGAGCACGAGGCAGAGAACTTCGCGGGCTGCTGAAGAGGTCAGGAGGTATGACATGACCAGCTGGAAATGTTCAAACTGCGGATATGCGCTGGAAGCGGATACGCCGCCGGAACAGTGTCCGTCGTGCGGCGAGAGATGTGATTTCATCGATATTAGCTGCTACATTCCGGAATGCGATACCAGCGGCGGTGTCGATGAGAGACTGTAAGAGATTGTAAGAGACTTTGAAGAAAATAGGAGGTATGTAACAATGGGAAAAGAGATTGTAGCGAATATTAGCAAGAAGATCGGGTTTACCCCGGATATCATGAAGACGATCGGAGAGATCGACCCGTCCTTCCTCAGGATGTATCAAAAGTGTGACGAGGGTGTGCTGAAGGATGGCGCGCTCTCTGTGAAGGTGAAGACTCTTATGGCACTGGCCGCGGTTGCAGCACAGCGGTGTGAGCCCTGTGTCGAATCGCAGATGCGAAATGCCCTCAACAACGGGGCAACAAAGGAGGAGATCGTGGAGACGCTCGAGGTTGTGTTTATGACTTCAGGCGCACCCGGCGTTGCGATGTTTCGGAATGCGCTGAAACAACTGCCAAAAGACTAAAAACGAGGTGAGAAGGTATGGATGAAGAAACCACAACAGAACCGGCACAGGCACGCCCGATGCTTCATCTGGGCGAGACTGCCCCCGATTTCGAGGCTGTGACCACTCACGGACCAATGAAACTCTCTGATTACAAGGGAGGGTGGGTCATTCTCTTCTCGCACCCGGCAGACTTCACGCCGGTCTGCACAACAGAGTTCATGGGCTTTGCGAAGATGAATCCTGAACTTGAGAAGCGCGGTGTGAAGCTGATCGGACTCAGCGTTGACAGCGTCCACTCGCACATCGCATGGGTGCGAAACATCGAGGAGAAGATGGGTGTCAAGATTCCGTTTCCGGTGATTGCGGACCTTAGCATGAATGTCGGGACGCTGTATGGCATGATCCATCCGGGACAAAGCGCAACCGCTGCGGTGCGATGCGTCTTTGTGATCGATCCTGACCAGATCCTGCGTGCCATGATCTACTACCCGCTCTCAACAGGGCGGAATATGGATGAGATCCTGCGGTTGATCGATGCCCTACAGGCGGCAGACAAGTACGGGATCGCAACGCCTGCCGACTGGAGACCTGGAGATCAGGCGATTGTGCCGCCACCTGCAACTACGGAAGAGGCAGAGAAGCGGCTTTCCGAGGGCTATGACTGCAAGGACTGGTATTTCTGTAAGAAGACAATCTAAAA
>DAOURL010000100.1 GCA_030625165.1 Methanosarcinales archaeon
CACATCATCGCTACCATCGTCGCCGATATCGGTATGCGTGTACGCCAGGCCATAGTTGTCCCAGTCAGGTATTGTAAGTCCGGTCTCTGCGTCTTCACATCCTGCTGGTGGGCTTGCCTGATGACACTCGCTGCAGTTCCACGGGATGTGGATGATCGGCTTTCGTGCGATATTGTAGTTCGAGGTGATCGTGTAATTGAATTTCCCGGTCGATCTGGCAAGGATCCTGGCGACCCACTTGCCCTGCTCCGGGGAACTGGAATCGAAGGTCACGACGTTCAGGTACTCCCCGTACGGATAGCAGATCTTCCCGCCAGCCCTAAAGATGGCGGTGCCATTGACGCTTGGAAGCAGGTATGTGCCGCGCCAAGGATCGCTTCCGTTCAGGTCACATAGTCCCGTGGTGGTGTTGTCGACTGGTCCGATGAGCGATACCAGGAACGCATGATTGGTATCCTCTGCCACAACGGTCACGTTGATGCCTTCCGCGTCATTCACATCGATTATGTATGTCTCGGTGCTCTCCTCGTAACTCATGAACTCGGGCACGTAATCGTTTAGCGTCCCCGGAAGTGAAGTATCTCCGGTAAACGCTGGATACGAGAGATTGCCGTGGCATTTCTCGCACGAAACGTTACTGTGAACCCCGTAGGTGATATTTGTTCCATCCAGGGTGTGTAGCGCCACCTGATACTGGACGCTACCGGTCTTATCGTGTACGAATTTTGTGTGGCAGTCGATGCAGTCAACAGGCGCGGTCTCGGATGCATGTGACGACTGGTTGAATGCACCCTGCACGAGCGGTCGCTTGACCGAGGTGTCGCGGTACATCTGTATATTCACATCGGTCGTGTTGAATATCTCGATCCAGCCCGCGTCTCCGCAAATAAAGCCGCCATAATGCCCGTACACGATCTCGTGGAGATGTACGGGTGTTGCGCGCAGGAACTGGGATGCAGAAGGTGTGTGACATGCGGTTAAGCAGTTGGTTGCGGTCGATGATGTGATGTTATCGGGATGGACGACATCGGTCAGGGTTCTATTCGATGGATCGTTCGTCGGAGACCACGCATCGTGGCAATTGCTTGCCTGGCAGCCCCAGAGCGTGGTGTCAAAGGTCGTCACGACAGACGCAGGATCGGTGCCATTGATCTGATTGGTGAATTTGATCTCGTATCTGCCTGAATAGGTCTCGTTGGATGCATAGTAGAATATCCCGCCGTAAAGCCCCTTCGAGTACTCCTGAAGTTTTATCGTCTCGGTTCTGGTAGAGTAGTACGAGGGATACGAGACCTCGACCACGAGTTCGGGGGGTGCCGATGTTGCACTGTCCCTAAAGATGGTGCTGCCAAACAGCCGCCATTCGAAGAACGGAACGGTGAAACCATCGACAACGACCTTGATATCATCGATGTACCAGCCCTCGTCAGCGCCGCTTGCATCTGATACGAAGTTGAATGCAAGGAGGATATCCTTGCCATCATAAGCGCTGAGATCGATCGTCTTCTTAACTGGCATGCCTGTCTGGTATCCTGTGTAATTCGCAAGTTCGGTCCACGTATTCCCACCATCGGTCGAGACTTTCACATAACCGTGGTCGCCCGGAACTATCCTGTGCCATGTATAAAATGTCAGTTCCGAATTGGAATGCCCGGCAAGGTCGAGAGGTACCCAGTGCCAGATATCCATGTTGTTGCTGTAATTGCCGGTTCCGTCGTTGTCCGCCTTCCATGAGTACGTATTCAGCCCCACGCGAAACCGTGTCTGCGAGAGACTGAAACTGGGCGGGGACAGTCCGCCGACCGGGTGCGCGGTCTTATCAAGCACCATTGCAAGTATCAGATTCTGCTGCTGCATGCCTTCGCCAGTATCCCACCAGTTCCAGGCAGTAACGTTTCCGGAAGCGCGATACCCGATCTGATACGGGGTCTGCCCGTACGTGAGAACTACGGTGTAGTTGTCGGTGTGGTCTACAGATGGCGGCATGGCAGATGCTGTACACGCGATGAGCAGACAGATCGATGCGGCAAATAGCAATCTCATGAGCATCTTCATTCCTGTTCCTGAAGCGATATTCTGTCTTGGAATAATTTAAAGATGCTGGTTAAAATATGCACGCGTTCACACACGCCCCACATCGCGCACACCAGTGCCATCAAAGAACCGATCATAAAGAGTTAAGCTGAATTACAGCGATTGATAAAGGATTATAAAGCGTGATAAAGCGTTAAAAAATCTAAAAACCGAAAGTATGCTTATCTCATAACTGATTCCAGTGGGACTTGGACAGAACTGCCTGAAAGAACATAACCGAAACAGAACACAACCAGAGGTAAAGAACATGAAACAAATAACAACACTGTTCGTCGTTTCGCTGCTGCTAACATGCATGTACATCCCGTGCATTGCCGCGGCAGGCAACAACGACGGACTGCGTGCATACGATGCGCAAGTAAACAAAACTATAGGGCAGGCACGGGCTGCGAACGTCAGT
This sequence comes from Methanosarcinales archaeon, assembly GCA_030625165.1. Lineage (GTDB taxonomy): Archaea > Halobacteriota > Methanosarcinia > Methanosarcinales > Methanogasteraceae > Methanogaster_A. The sequence goes on from DAOURL010000100.1 coordinate 2,495, forward strand.
ACCGGATCTGCCGGGCTGGGTATGGCTGCCACTGCGCAAGCGATCAAGGGAGCTAGCGGAAATGGTCTGAATGTCGATTCCAGCGGGTTATATAGAGCGCGAGATGCATACCGGAACGATAGAACTCCTGAAAACCGGCAGATGCTTATGGACGCTGCAAAGGACCATCTTCTCCAAATGCTCGACCAGATGATCGGGAGACTTGAGATCCTGCAGGAACAGATCGAGTTTGCCGAGGAGAATAGCATCATAATGCCAAAGGGCGCGTCTGAGAACATCGACCGCTACATACTGAGGCTCGAAAGCTACAAGCCAGAGGTAGAGAGTGCGGATACCGAGGCAGACCTACGGTCGGTCGCGCGGTCGATCAATCAAGAATGGAGATCAATTCGCAAGGAGATTCTGCATTACGCAAAGTACATGGTCGCTGCGCGGACTGAGGCGTATATCGGTAAGGCGAACGACATCTCTGACCGGCTGGATGCGAAGATCAGCGAACTTGAGGACGCGGGCGTCGATACCACGGATCTGAGACAGAATCTGGACGATTTCAATGCGAAAATCGTTTGCGTCGAGGATAACTACGATCTTGCAAAGGCAGCGGTCTCTGATGATGAGATCAATTCCGGGGAGGTGCAGCAGTATATCCGAAACGCCAGCCGCTGTATCGGAGAGGCGAATCACATCCTCCGGGAGATGTTTAATGAGTTACGAGCACTGGAAGGTTACAGGGACGGCGCTGTGATGTTAAACGGAACCGGCACGCTCAAAGCCAGTGGATCAGGGACTGCATGGATCCACGGCTCGCTCGATCTCGCGCTTTCTTGTGACCATGGTGCGCTGACGGTACATGACCATATAGGCGGCATGAATATCACAGTCACCGGAAATGGCGCGGAGGATCAAACAGGCAGATGGACGATATACCGCGGGTTCGATGGCACCGCAGATATTACTGGCAGTGACGTTTCAGTGGCGCTGGTCGGATCAGGAATCGATCTGACTGTGGCCGGAACCGGACGGGCGATTCTCGTCGGCGATGGCACATATCAGGTGCTCGGAGCTGGTGATAACTTGATCTCGTCAGGTGACTGGCAGGAGCGGCGTGATGGATACGAGATCGGTATAGAAGCAATCGTTTCCGAAGAGGCTGAGTATACAGGCGACGAATCAGCAGATGAAGCGGAAGACGAAGCGGCAGCAGACGATACGGTAAACGAATCGGCAGATGATCCGGCAAATGAGTCGGATTCAGGAGCTGATGAGGTTGGGGATGGAGATGCCGGTGCATCGGGCAATGAAACCGAATCCGGAACTGATGACAGCGGGGTCGAATCATGAACGCCAGATACGTAATCTCACTCATCCTTGTGGGACTGATGCTCATAAACGGCTCGGGCTGCATCGATAGCTCGCAGGACGGAGGGCAGGAATCCGTACCAGAGACGCCGCAGACGCCAGCGGGAGCGGCAACCGATGTCGATGAACTCACCGAGGACGAGATGGATAGTTTCGAGAGCGATCTTGCGGAACTCGAGGATCTGCTCGGAGGGCTTGACGATATCGATGCTATGGATGAGGTAAACGAATCAACATTTGCTTAAATCCCCTCCCTCTTTTTTTTCTTTATCCACCTCTGCAAGTGCACCATTATTATGGATCTCTGGTAATTCGCGAGTGCATGCACTTTTTCACTTCCTAAGGATCCGGTTATGGCAAGGAAGATTAAACCACAGAGAGCACAGAGGATCACAGAGAGTTGTTATTTTTATCTTTCGCCCCCTCTGTGTCACTCTGTGTCCTCTGTGGTTTTCCAAAAAACCTTATTTCGAAAATATCAAAAAGTCTCCGGGTTTTGGTCAGCAACGCGAGATACCAAAAACCAGATTATTATTTGGTACTCGCCGAGCATCGCAAGCCGCGAGATCCCCGAGACCGCCCGATTCATCTCCACGGTTCGAGCAGACATGCAGGACACCGATCCTTCCATTCGCATTCCCCGCACGATCTTGGATATTTATGGCAGCCAGCACGTCTGAGATACTGTGCGGCAATCTCTGTCTCGCTGCCACCCGGCAGCTCGGTTGGGTAGTACCCGGACCATGCCACGTCAGTGAGACCGATATCCTTGCATTGCTCAGTCAGATCGTTCATCAGAGCCATGCCGGGTCCGGGATGGTAGTACAATATGAAGTTCGGTCGAAACCCGATCAGTCGGTACGGTATCGTTGGATCGATCTCTGCGATGAATGCCGCTATCTTTAGCACCTGACGATCGGTTATGCCCGGTATCACCACTGTCCTGAATACACGGATGCTCTCCCTGGCAGTTGTAGCAAGGACTTTTGCATTCCGGAGCACTGGCGCGGATGGTGCGCCTGTCAGCATCCTGTGAACATCGTCGTCATAAGCCTTGATCTCAAAAGAGATCGATGTGGATAGGTCGATCACCCGCGTAAGCGTCTCTGGTGTGCAGAAACCATTGGTCGCAATCCCCACACCTATCTCTGTGCCCTTCTCCCGTATCGCCTGCACCACCTCCTCGATATATGGGAGGTGAATCGTTGGCTCGCCGCCTGTGAAACTGATCTTGTCGGTGTCTGGCGCCATTCGGGATATCGTTTCATCTGCAAGCACTGCTGGCTCCACATAATCCCGGTAGAACCATTGCGCATCAGGATACTGCGATATCCGGTATGCGTTGCAGTATATACACCTAAAATTGCATCCGAGCATGGTGACCGAGTAACTGGAAAGCGTCTCTGATAGCATCGTGTACGCGATTCCGGGGTGCATCCCTGCCCTGCACACGCCGCGCTCACCTTCGAGCCGGTTTACCCCGCACCTCCATTCGCAGAGGTTACATCGCGCAAGTTCGGATGGGTGCTGTATCATGGATCAATGGATTCTCTCCGCCAGGGATTATAGTTATTCCGAAACGAAGAGGGTGTCAATTTATTTTTGAAACCGGAAAATCCTAAAAAAGTCAAGTTAAGTGTACCCTATCTGACTGTCTGAACTTTCATTTCTGCTTATATATGGCTCCTAGTTCCCTGAGACTATCGGAACAATCCCATCTATCTATCTGTATCTCGATTAAAGCAAGTTCATTATTGTGCTCAAGAGCCTTTTGCAAAGCCACCTCAAGCTCGCCTTCAGTCTTTACGGCACAACCCCAGCCTCCGTTGAAGACCGACGGCAATTCGGAATACTTCCACATATGAAGGTCATTAAACGCGCCATCTTGCATAACACGCTCTATAGTATAACCATCGTTATTCATAAGAAATATGATGGGGTTTAAGTTCTCACGAACGAGAGTGGAAACTTCCTGTACCGTCATCTGGAACGCTCCGTCACCGACAAATGTAATTGGTCTTAATCCGGGCTCAGCAAGCTTCGCGCCAAGTGTAGCCGGTATTGAATAACCGATGGAAAGATAAAACGCCTGAATGATACATTGTACTCCCTTGCGGCAAAAAAGATTTGCCACATTAAAAGTAGAATCCCCGGCATCAGCGATGAGAACCGTACCGCTATCTATAAAATTGTTTATTCTATGGTAAAAACGCTTCAGGGTAATTTTTTGTTCGGGTACTGGAGTATAACGCTCTTTAAGCGCGATGGACGGATGGGGAACATCAACCTTAATCGCCTCGCCTTTCTTAAGTCTGTCTTTAAGCGCAATTATGAAATCTATAAGGCAGATCTGATTATAAACGTGGTTTTTGATGCGAACCTTGTCTGAATTGGCGATTATCATCCTGCTGGGATCAAACAATGCATTAACTCCTCCTACCTCAATGTCGGTCATAAGTGTTCCCAGGCACAATATCATATCTGATTTTTCAATAACCTTGTGCGCGTCTTCCCAGCTAGAATATCCACCGTAAACACCGATAAACTGTGGGTGCTCCTCGGGGATCACAGTTTTACCTAACAGGGTCGATGCAAATGGGTAGCCACTGTGATCGACCAAATCCTGTAATTCATTTTGAATCCTGAATCGATGAGCTTCTATACCTACCAAAATGACCGGGTCCTTTGCCGCTTCAAGCAACTCAACCGCTTCCGAAACTGCTTCATCAATAGCCTCTTTATCGCTTGGAATATCTGTATCTGCCACGAATGGACCGGGTTCTTGACACGGCATAGAAACAATATCCGTTGGGATCTCAATGTATGCCGGGCGTTTGAATCGCAAGCATGCTTCGATTGTTTCGTCAATCTGCCGGGGTGCCTGGCGAGGATTTGTCAAAATGACTGAGGCAACTGTTATCTTTTCGTAAATGTTGTATTGGAGATTCATATCTCCAATAGTATGATGAAGCAAATGATGATGAGACCGTTCGGAGATATTAGGTCCTCCGCTTATTACTATGAGTGGCAACCTTTCCGCAAAAGCCCCGGCAACTGCATTCAATAGGCTTAACCCTCCCACACCATAGGTAACGCATACACCGCTGACACCGTTTAATCGGGCATACGCATCGGCTGCATAACCTGCGTTCAGTTCGTTGCAATTGCAAATCACGTTTAAATTACTTTTCTCCAGAATATCAAAGAAATCCAGAACATAATCGCCTGGTACGCCGAAAATATGCCTGATGCCTGCTTGCTCCAAACGTTTCGCAAGATAGGTCCCTACAGTGGCATTATTTGCCTTTGCCATGTTTTCCTCCTTTCTGTTTAATTTGACTTTGAATAAAAGTCAACTACCCCGCAATAAATTGCGGGGCATCTTTGATCGATGGGGGTCGCGCGTTGGTGCAAGCGCGGACAGAGGTGGGGTGGGGGCAGATAATGTTACACGTTAGACTTCAAACATATCTTGCATTTATGCTATTGCTTGCGGAACCGTTGAGTCAATCGTAGCCTCTGGGCTATACGAAGGGGTGATAGATTTCTCTTTAATTGCGTATCTCGTAACAAGATAAATAAGGAGTCCAGATATCAATATGTTTATAAAAAGGAAAAATTTTATAACCGCATCGACATTCCACCCACAAATCATATCCAAACCAAAAACAATTTTATATAAATCGACTATTATCAATGAAAACGCTGAAAAAAAAGCAAAATCGAAAATGATGTTGTATGAGATTTCGGGGAGATGTTGTGGAAAGGGGGTTTCGACCAACTTAGCATGAAGCCCACCTTCGAGAAATTTAAGAAATATGCTGAGAGATTCCCCAATAAAGGTCAGCCCAATTATAATAATAATAAAATAATACTGTTGAAAACCATCACAAAAAGGCTCTCTAAAACATTGAAAAAAATCGACCAATGGTATGACGCTCCAGTTCCACTTCGGTATAATGTCTGTTATAGCGTTGTGCTCAACATATCACTGTTGCTTATAATAGTATCAAACGATTTTTCAAATCTGTTTGATATATTATAACTATTATCGAATCTTTCAGAAAATCGATGCACATCGTAAGTGGCGTGTTCTTTTTCAGAATACACTGAAATTTTGTCAATAACGCGAAAATGATTTATTGGCACTTTATCTCTGTTTGGTATGTATAATTCAATCATTCCTTTCTTAGCAAGTTTGATAATCGTATTATCAGCTTTATCCAAGTCTACT